>NZ_JBEZUZ010000114.1:0-20156 GCF_040636735.1 Streptomyces sp. NPDC035033
GAGGTCGAGGTAGTCCTCGGGGCCGGTGGCCGCGGCGGCCAGCGCGCGGGAGGCCATCAGGACGGCCCGGGCGCCGGACTCCTCGACGACGGCGGCGGGCTCGCGCTCGGCTGCGGGGTGGTGGTGGCGCTCGGCGCCGGCATCGCCGTCGGCGACACGATGCTGCACCGCACCGCCGTCACCAACTGGATCACCGCCGCCGCGCGGGTCCAGCAGCTGCTGGCCCGCCGGACCGCCGAGCTCGGCTCGCTGCTGACGCGGCGGGTCGCGGCCGGAGAGGTCGTCTCGGTGTCCACGGGCGACGTGGAGAAGATCGGATGGTTCGTGGAGGCGTTCTCCCGCTTCGCCGCCGCCGTCCTCGCCCTCCTGGCCGTCTGCGTCGGCCTCGTCGTGTACGAGCCGGCGCTCGGCGTCGTCGTCGCGGTGGGCGTCCCGGCGCTCGCCCTGGCCGCGCTGCCGCTGCTGCCGCGCGCGACCCGCCGGGCCGACGAGCAGCGCGAGAAGGCCGGCAAGGCCACCGAGCTCGCCTCCGACACCGTCGCCGGGCTGCGCGTGCTGCGCGGCATCGGCGGCGAGGAGCTGTTCCTCGGCCGCTACCGGGCCGCCTCCCAGGAGGTCCGCCGGGCGGCCGTGCGCAGCGCCCGCATGTGGGCGCTGATCGCCGCCGTCCAGGTGCTGCTGCCGGGCCTGCTGCTCATCGCCGTGGTGGCGTACGGGGCGGGCCTGGCGCTCGACGGCACGATCACGGTCGGCGCGCTGGTCACGGTCTACGGCGCGGTGGCGCTCACCCACCATCCGCTGCGGAACGTGGAGGAGATCGCCATGGCGTACGCCTTCTCCCGGCCGTCCGCGAAGCGCGCGGCCCGCGTGCTCGCGCTGACCCGGGTGACCGGACCGGCCGGGGACGGGACGGGCGACCGGGACCGGAAGGCGTCGGGCGACCTGTACGACCCGGTGACCGGGCTCATCGCCCCCGCCGGGCTGCTCACGGCCGTGGTGTGCGGCGATCCGGACGCGGCCGGCCGGCTCGCGGAGCGACTGGGCGGGCATCCGGCCGAGCCGGACGACGGCCACGTCTCCGTGCGGTTGGGCGGGGTGCCGCTGGACGGGCTGCCGCTGGACGCGGCGCGGACGGCGGTCCTCGTCCAGGACAAGGAGCCGGTGCTGCTCTCCGGCACCCTGCGCGAGCTGCTCGACGTGCCGTCGTCGGGCGCGGTCCGGGCCGAGGACGCGCTCGCCGCCGCGCGGTGCGAGGACGTGCTCGACGCGCTCGCGCAGGCCTCGGTGGACACCGGCGGCGACCCGATGCGGGCCCGGATCACGGAGCGGGGCCGCTCGCTCTCCGGCGGCCAGCGCCAGCGCCTGGCGCTGGCGCGGTCCCTGGTGGCCGACCCGGAGGTGCTGGTCCTCGACGAGCCGACCTCGGCCGTCGACGCGCACACCGAGGCGCGGGTGGCGGCCGGCGTCCGCAAGCTGCGCGCGGGCGCGACCACCGTGGTGCTCGCCTCGTCGCCGCTGCTCCTGGACCTGGCGGACCGGGTGGTCCTGGTCCACGAGGGCCGGGCCGTCGCCCACGGCACCCACCGCGAGCTGCTGGCGGCGGAGCCGCGCTACCGGGCGGTCGTCACCCGGGAGACGGACGACGAGCTCGCCGCGACGGCGGCCGCCGGACACGACGCACTGGAAGGGGAATCCGCATGATCGGCCTGGCGCCGCCCGCGTACGACCCGGCGGCCCCCACGACCGCCACCACCCTGCCCGTCGCCGCCGGCGCGACCGTCCGGGCCTACGTCCGCGGTCTGCTGCGGCGGCACCGGAGGGCCTTCGCGCTGCTCGTCGGGGTGAACGCGGTCGCCGTGGTCGCGTCGATGGCGGGGCCGTACGCGCTCGGGCAGGTGGTGGACCGGCTCGCCGAGGGCGCCCGGGAGCTCCGGCTCGGGCAGGCGGTCGCGGTCTTCGCGGTCGCGCTCGTGATCCAGACCGTGTTCGTCCGGCTGGTCCGGCTGCGCGGGGCGATGCTCGGCGAGGAGATGCTCGCCGACCTGCGGGAGGACTTCCTGGTCCGCGCGGTCGGCCTGCCGCCGGGCGTCCTGGAGCGGGCCGGCACCGGCGACCTGCTCTCCCGGATCACCACCGACGTGGACCGGCTGGCCAACGCGATGCGCGAGGCCGTGCCGCAGCTCGTCGTCGGCGTGGTGTGGGCCGGGCTGCTGATCGGCGGGCTCGCCCTCACGGCGCCGCCGCTCGCGCTGGCCGTGGTGATCGCCGCGCCGCTGCTGATCGCCGGCTGCCGCTGGTACTTCGAGCGGGCGCCCTCGGCCTACCGCTCCGAGGCCGCCGGATACGCGGCGGTGTCGGCCGTGCTCGCCGAGACCGTCGACGCGGGCCGCACGGTCGAGGCGCACCGGCTGGGCGCGCGCCGGGTGGCGCTCTCGGACCGGCGGATCCACGAGTGGACGCGGTGGGAGCGGTACACGCTCTACCTGCGCGCGGTGCTGTTCCCGGTGGTCAACCTGACGCACACGCTGGTGCTGTGCGGCGTCCTCGCGATCGGCGGCGTCTGCGTCCTCCGCGGCTGGATGGACGTCGGTCAGCTGACGACGGGCGCGCTGCTGGCGCAGATGCTGGTGGATCCGGTCGGGATCGTGCTGCGCTGGTACGACGAGCTCCAGGTGGCGCAGGTGTCGCTGGCCCGGCTGGTGGGCGTGCGGGACATCGAGCCGGAGCCCGGCGACGGGTCGGTGCGGCCCGACGGGCGGGACGTCGAGGCGGTCGGCGTGCGCTTCGGCTACCGGGAGGGCGTGGACGTGCTGCACGGGGTGTCCCTCGCGGTGGCGCCGGGGACCCGGCTGGCGCTGGTCGGCCCGTCCGGGGCGGGCAAGTCGACGCTGGGCCGGCTCCTCGCGGGCGTCTACGGGCCGCGCGCCGGGGCGGTGACGCTCGGCGGGGCCGAGCTGGCCCGGATGCCGGCGGAGCGGGTCCGCGAGCACGTGGCGCTGGTCAACCAGGAGCACCACGTCTTCGTGGGCACGCTCCGCGACAACCTGCTGCTCGCCCGGCCGGAGGCCGGGGACCCGGAGCTGTGGGCGGCGCTGGAGGCGGTGGACGCGGAGGGCTGGGCCCGGGGGCTCGACGCGGGCCTGGACACCGAGGTCGGCTCGGGCGGCCGGACGCTGACCCCGGCGCAGGCCCAGCAGATCGCGCTGGCCCGGCTGGTCCTGGCCGATCCGCACACGCTGGTCCTGGACGAGGCGACCTCGCTGCTCGACCCGCGCGCGGCCCGGCACCTGGAGCGCTCGCTCGGGCGGGTGCTCGACGGCCGGACGGTGGTGGCGATCGCGCACCGGCTGCACACCGCGCACGACGCCGATCTGATCGCGGTCGTCGAGGACGGCCGGATCAGCGAGCTGGGCAGCCACCACGAGCTGGTCGCGGCGGACGGCGCGTACGCGGCGCTGTGGCGCTCCTGGCACGGCTGACCCGGACGGACGTCGTGACCCGCCCCCGGCGGGGACGGGTCACGCGCGGGCGGCGGTCAGACGCCGGCGATCGACTGGATCCAGGAGCGGTAGGCCGTGACGTTGGTGTACGCGGTGGTGGTCTGGCGGTCGCTGGTGGAGGCGACGCCGACCTGGACGCCGTTCGCCATCATCGGGCCGCCGGAGTCGCCGCCGGCGGTGATGCCGTCGCCGCGCCGGGCGCAGATCGCCGAGCCGCCGTAGGCGTCGCGGCAGCCGCCGGTCACGACCACGTTGGCGACCTTCAGGTAGCGGGACTGGCAGGTGGCCTCGGAGCCGCACTGGGAGGTGGCGCCCCAGCCGTACACCTGGACGGTCTGTCCGACGCTCACGGAGCCGGGCTGTCCGAGCCGGGCGTAGGTCGCGGTGACGGAGCGGTCCAGGCGGACCAGCGCGAGGTCGGAGCCGTGGGTGTGGGTCTGGACGCCGTTGGCGACGGTCCCGCCGCTGTGCTGGTCGAGGCTGCCGATCCGGAAGGACAGGCCGCCGCCGGTGACGCAGTGCTTGGCGGTGAGGATCCAGGTGGGGGCGATGATCGTCGCGGAACAGGTCTCGCGGCCGTTCGAGAAGAGCCGGGCGGCCCAGGGGCCGCTCTGGGCGTAGCCGCCGCCGATGATCGGCTGGACGGCGGCGGTGCCGGCGCGGGCGGGCGTCTGCTCCGCCGCGGTGGCGGCGGGCGCGAAGAGGGCGAGCACGGAGAGCGCCGCGGCGGCGGCGGACGCCCATATGCGGTGCGTACGCAAGGTTCCTCGTCTCCGACGGCGCGCGGGAGCGCCGCCTGTGGGGGGAGTGGGTGGAACCAGAGTGGTCACGCGGCGGACGCCGGGGTAATCCCGTTCGTCCATAACACCGTGTTATCCCCGGGCCGGAGGAGGACCGGGCCGTCCGCCGGACCGGGGGCCCGGGGGCGGCTGCTAGAAGAAGCCGAGCGCCGAGGCTCCGCCGACGCCGCCGAGGACCATGAAGGCCGGCATGAGGACCTTCAGCTCGACCCAGCTGCCGGCCCGGAAGCGCATGCCCTTGGGCGGGCCGATCGGGTACCAGCGCTTGCGGGCGATGGGGATGGGCCAGAGGATCGGGCAGCCGGAGACGGTGAGCGCGTCGCCGATGTCGTGGACGAGGGCGCCGAGGACGACCGGCAGGCCCAGCCACAGGTACTCCTGGCCGGGGCCGGTGAAGAGCCAGTCCGAGCCGTTGCCCGGCTGGTCGAGGACGCCGGCGAGGATCCAGGCGCTGGTCGCGCCGAGCAGCCAGACCAGCACGTCGCTGGACATCCGGGCGGCCCGCCACAGCAGGCCCTCGACGGCGAGGACGAGGTGGACGAAGAGGATCGCGAGGACCGCCCAGCGGCCGCCGGTGACGGCCGCGGTCGAGCAGCCGCCGCCGATGAGGACGGCCCACACCCAGGTGTGGGTGAGGGTGCGGTGGCCGCCGGAGCGGCGCGGGTCCTGGGGGCTGCGGGTCGCCTTGTAGACGGCGTACGAGAGCTTGTCGACGACCTCGCACAGGACCCGGGAGAGCGGGCCGAAGGCGCGCGAGATGGTGGCCGACCTGTGGTCGAGGTCGGGGGCGAGGGCGGCGCCCGCGCACAGCAGGGCGCCGGCGAGCAGCACCGGCCAGGGCATCGGGTGGTCGAAGGCGGCCGCGGCGGCGCCCACGCCCAGCCAGGCCGCCGCGCCGGACAGCGAGTGCGCCGGTCCCATCATGGTCGGTGTCGCCCCGTTTCTCCCCTGCCGGCGTCCAGTTGACGGCCGGTCGACGGAGCAGCCTATCGGGAGTGATCTTCGCGTCCGGTGACCGGTTCCCTCATCCGAGCGGAATGCAGGCAAGATGGGAGCGTGACCCTTATCGATCAGCTGCCGCCGACCGCCGACCCCGACGCCCTCTTCGAGGCCTTCTCCACCTGGGCCGAGGAGCGGGGCATCACGCTCTACCCGGCCCAGGAGGAGGCGCTGATCGAGGTGGTCTCGGGGGCGAACGTGATCCTGTCGACCCCGACGGGGTCCGGGAAGTCACTGGTGGCGGCGGGGGCGCACTTCACCGCGCTCGCCAACGACCAGGTCACCTTCTACACGGCGCCGATCAAGGCGCTGGTGTCGGAGAAGTTCTTCGACCTGTGCAAGATCTTCGGCACCGAGAACGTCGGCATGCTGACCGGCGACGCGTCGGTGAACGCGGACGCGCCGGTCATCTGCTGCACGGCCGAGGTGCTGGCCTCGATCGCGCTGCGGGACGGCAAGGACGCCGACATCGGCCAGGTCGTCATGGACGAGTTCCACTTCTACGCGGAGCAGGACCGGGGCTGGGCCTGGCAGATCCCGCTCCTGGAGCTGCCGCAGGCGCAGTTCGTGCTGATGTCGGCGACGCTCGGCGACGTGTCGATGTTCGAGAAGGACCTGACGCGGCGGACCGGGCGTCCGACGGCGGTGGTCCGGTCGGCGACGCGGCCGGTGCCGCTGTCGTACGAGTACCGGATGACGCCGATCACCGACACCCTGACCGAGCTCCTGGAGACCAGGCAGGCGCCGGTGTACATCGTGCACTTCACGCAGGCGCAGGCGGTGGAGCGGGCGCAGTCGCTGATGAGCATCAACATGTGCACGCGGGAGGAGAAGGACCGGATCGCCGAGATGATCGGCGGCTTCCGGTTCACCACCTCCTTCGGCCGCAACCTCTCCCGCTACGTGCGGCACGGCATCGGCGTGCACCACGCGGGCATGCTGCCGAAGTACCGGCGGCTGGTGGAGAAGCTGGCGCAGGCGGGTCTGCTGAAGGTGATCTGCGGGACGGACACCCTCGGCGTGGGCGTGAACGTGCCGATCCGCACGGTGCTGTTCACGGCGCTGACGAAGTACGACGGCAACCGGGTGCGGACGCTGCGGGCCCGGGAGTTCCACCAGATCGCGGGCCGGGCGGGCCGGGCCGGTTTCGACACGGCCGGTTTCGTGGTGGCGCAGGCGCCCGAGCACGTCATCGAGAACGAGAAGGCGCTCGCGAAGGCGGGCGACGACCCGAAGAAGCGGCGCAAGGTGGTCCGCAAGAAGGCGCCGGAGGGCTTCGTCGCCTGGTCGGAGAGCACCTTCGAGAAGCTGATCGCCTCCGAGCCGGAGCCGCTGACCTCCCGGTTCCGCGTCACCCACACCATGCTGCTCTCGGTGATCGCGCGGCCGGGCAACGCCTTCGAGGCGATGCGCAAGCTGCTGGAGGACAACCACGAGCCGCGGAAGAACCAGCTGCGGCACATCCGCCGGGCCATCGCGATCTACCGCTCGCTGCTCGACGGCGGCGTGGTGGAGCAGTTGGAGACCCCGGACGCGGAGGGCCGCACGATCCGGCTGACCGTCGACCTCCAGCAGGACTTCGCGCTCAACCAGCCGCTGTCGACGTTCGCGCTCGCCGCCTTCGACCTGCTGGACCCCGAATCGCCCTCGTACGCCCTCGACATGGTGTCGGTGGTGGAGTCCACCCTCGACGACCCGCGCCAGATCCTCGCCGCCATGCAGAACAAGGCGCGCGGGGAGGCCGTCGGGCAGATGAAGGCGGACGGCGTCGAGTACGAGGAGCGGATGGAGCGGCTCCAGGACGTCTCGTACCCGAAGCCGCTGGAGGAGCTGCTCTGGCACGCGTACACCGTGTACCGGAAGTCGCACCCGTGGGTCGGCGACCACCCGGTGTCGCCGAAGTCCGTCGTCCGCGACATGTACGAACGGGCGATGGCCTTCACCGAGTTCACCTCGCACTACGAGCTGGCGCGGACCGAGGGCATCGTGCTGCGGTACCTGGCGGGCGCGTACAAGGCGCTGGACCACACCATCCCGGACGACCTGAAGACGGACGACCTGGAGGACCTGATCGCCTGGCTGGGCGAGATGGTGCGCCAGGTGGACTCCTCGCTGCTCGACGAGTGGGAGCAGCTGGCCAACCCGGAGGTGCAGACCGCCGAGGAGGCGCAGGAGAAGGCCGACCAGGTCAAGCCGGTCACGACGAACGCGCGCGCCTTCCGGGTCCTGGTGCGCAACGCGATGTTCCGGCGGGTCGAGCTGGCCGCCCTCGACAAGGTCGCGGAGCTGGGCGAGATGGACGCCGAGTCCGGCTGGGACGAGGAGGCGTGGGGCGAGGCGATGGACGCGTACTGGGACGAGTACGAGGACCTGGGCACGGGTCCGGACGCGCGCGGCCCGAAGCTGCTCGCCATCGAGGAGGACCCGGCGCACGGTCTGTGGCGCGTCCGGCAGACCTTCGCCGATCCGAACGGCGACCATGACTGGGGCATCAGCGCCGAGGTGGACCTGGCGGCCTCCGACGAGGAGGGCCGGGCGGTGGTCCGCGTGACCTCGGTCGGACAGCTGTAGACCTTTTCCCGAGGAGGAGCTCGTGACGAACCCCGCCGACAGGCTCGTGGATCTGCTCGACCTGGAGCGGATCGAGGTGAACATCTTCCGCGGCCGCAGCCCGCAGGAGTCGCTCCAGCGGGTCTTCGGCGGGCAGGTCGCCGGCCAGGCCCTGGTGGCGGCGGGGCGGACGGTGGACGGGGACCGGCCGGTGCACTCGCTGCACGCGTACTTCCTGCGGCCGGGCCGGCCGGGCGTGCCGATCGTCTACGAGGTGGAGCGGGTGCGGGACGGCCGGTCGTTCACGACCCGCCGGGTCACGGCCGTCCAGGAGGGCCGGACGATCTTCAATCTGACGGCCTCCTTCCACCTGCCGGAGGAGGGCGCCTTCAGCCACCAGCTGCCGCCCCGGCACCTGGTGGACCCGGAGACCCTGCCGAAGCTGGCGGACGAGATCCGCGACCACCTCGGGGCGCTGCCGGAGGCGCTGGAGCGGATGGCCCGCCGCCAGCCCTTCGACATCCGGTACGTCGACCGGCTGCGGTGGACGAAGGACGAGGTCAAGGACGCCGATCCGCGCAGCGCGGTGTGGATGCGGGCGGTGGGGCCGCTGGGGGACGATCCGCTGGTGCACACCTGCGCGGTGACGTACGCCTCCGACATGACCCTGCTCGACGCCGTGCGCATCCCGGTCGAACCGCTCTGGGGGCCGCGCGGCTTCGACATGGCGTCGCTGGACCACGCGATGTGGTTCCACCGGCCGTTCCGGGCGGACGAGTGGTTCCTGTACGAGCAGGAGTCCCCGGTCGCGACCGGCGGCCGGGGACTGGCCCGGGGCCGGATCTACGACCGGGAGGGCCGGATGCTCGTCTCGGTGGTCCAGGAGGGCCTGTTCCGGCCGGTCTGAGCGGCTTCCCGCGGGTCACGCCCCGGCCGGGGCGGCGGTGGCGGCGGGCGCCGGCAGGGCGCGCAGGGAGCGGACGAACAGCAGCAGGGCGGCGAGCAGGCCCGCGCACGGGATCCACATCGCGGTGTGCGGGGTGAGCCAGGAGGTCAGCCAGCCGGCGAAGGCCGCGCCCAGGGCGGTGCCGCCGAAGGCGCAGAAGCGGTAGACCGCGCCGACCCGGCCCTGGTACTCCGCCGCCACGCTCTCGTGCCGGATGGCGATCGAGTGGACGTTGAAGACGGTGAGCCCGACGCCGTACGAGAAGAAGGCCAGGGCCGCGGTGGCCGCCGCCAGGGCGGGGGCGCCGGCCGGGGAGAGCGGCAGGGCGCAGGGCGCGACCGAGGCGAACGCCATGGCCAGGGCCACCAGGCGGGTGCGTTCCCAGCGGTGCGAGAGCCGGGCGGCCGCGGCGGCGCCCAGCACGGAGCCGACGGCGCCGACGCCGAGCAGCAGGCCCACCGTGGTGGTGGACATGCCGAGGGTCCGCAGGGCGTGGATCAGGTAGAGGGTGATCAGGGCCTGCTCGAAGAAGTTGAACAGGCCGCCCTGGACGAGCAGCGCCCGCAGCAGGGCGTCGGCGCGGACCACCCGCGCCCCGCGGGTGAAGCGGGAGCCCCACGGTTCGCCGGCGGCGGGCGGGGGCCCCGCGGCCGGCCGGACCCGCAGGCTGAGCAGCCCGGCCATGACGAACACGCCCGCGATGGCGCCGAGGACGCCCGCGCCGGACAGGCCCACCAGGAGTCCGGCGGCGGCCGGGCCGAGGACCTGGGCGACGGAGAGCGTCAGCTGCATCCGGGAGTTGGCGGTCAGGAGCCGCCCGTCCGGGGCGACCTGCGGGATCACCGCGAGGGTGGTCAGGTCGGCGACGGAGGAGACGGCGCCGGTGGCGGCGACCAGCACCCAGAAGAGCGGGGTGGGCAGCCGGTCGGCGGCGGCGAGCCCGGCCGCGGCGGCCAGCAGGGCGGCCCGGCCGAGGTGGCAGACGAGCAGCAGCGTCCGCCGGTCGGCGCGGTCCACGATCAGGCCGCCGATCGGGGTCATCACCAGGGTGGGCAGGAACTGGAGGAAGGTGGTGACCGCGATCTCGGCCGGGTCGAGCCGCAGCAGGGCGGCGGCGATCAGCGGGTAGGCGTAGTAAAGGACCTGGCTCGCGGTCTGGGCGCAGGACTGGCTGCCCCAGAAGCGGTTGAAGGCGTCCCAGGTGCGGGCGGGGGCGGCCGGCGGGCCGGGGCGGGCGTCAGTCTTCAAGGTCGTTCCAGTCTTCGGGCCGCCGGGCGGCGAGGACGCGGCTCTGCTCCACCAGCAGGGGCAGCCGGGCCAGTTCGCGGCCGGGCAGCGGGCGGTGGCCGCCGGCCGGGGGCGGGGAGACCACCGTCGCCAGGGGCCGGAGGCGGGCGCCGCGCAGGAGTTTGGCGTCCAGGGTGCCGACGCCGAGGTCGATCCGGCGCACCCCGGTGCGGGCGGCGAGCGCGAGCGGGCCGTGCACGGCGACGTGGGCGTAGTCCATGGCGTCACGGGCGTGGACGGCGGTGTGGTCGAGGCCGACGACGCGGACGGACATCTCCTCGCCGTGGCGGACGCAGAGCGAGAAGGCCACCGGGCGGCCGTCCGCCTCCCGCACGGTGAAGACGGCCGGGTGGAGGCCGGGGGCCGCGCAGGCCCGCAGGTAGCGGGCGAGCGCGGGGACGTCCGGGGTGTGGCCGTGGCGGGCCATGACCGCGCCGAGGAGGGGGGCGAGCTCCTCGGACAGGCCGGCGACGGCCGCCGGGTCGCGTTCGGGCGTGCCGAGTCCGCCGGCGCCGTCGATGGCGGCCCGGTCGGCCCGCAGCCGGCGGCGGGCGCTCGCGCGCACCGAGCCGAGGAAGTCCGGCGGGCCGCCGCCGGCGGCGGCGGGCAGGACGAGTTCGGCGGTGGTGTCCGCGAGGAGCACCGCCGCGCCGGGCAGGGCGGCCGCCAGGGTGCGGGCGAGCGCCGGGGGCGTGTACGTCCAGGCGACGACGTGGTCCGGGAGGCCGGCGCGGATCGCGCCGGCCAGGGCGGTGACGGCGGCGGCGCGGTCCGCCGCCGTCACCCCGCCGGCCGCCGCCCGGGGGGCCCACAGCAGGCCGTTGCCCTGCCCGTTGCGGGTGCCGACGAGGGCGTGCGGCAGGGCGCGGACGGCGTCGGGTTCCTCGACGAGGCCGGGATGCAGGCTCCAGGGGTCGTAGGTGGGGCTGGGCGGGGCGGCGTCGAAGAGGTGCACGGGGGTGCCGGCGAGCCATCCGGTGGCGTCCCGGACGGCCCAGAAGGCGATCGGGAGAGCCGGGTTGGAGCGGCCGAGGGCCTCGGTCCAGGGGCCGCTCACGTAGAGGGAGTCGGCCTCGGTGAGGGCGTCCCGCACCTCCTGGGGGACCTCGGCGAGGGAGGCGAAGCGGTGGACGCGCGGGCCGGTGCCGGCGGGCGCCCCGGCGGGGCTCACCGGCGGCCCGTGGCGAGCGGGGACCGCTCGACGCCCGGGGTGACGGCCTCGGCGGCGTCGTCGCCGAGGTGGACGACCCGGTTGTCCGCGTCCACGTGGACCACGCGGGGGCGGAAGGAGCGGGCCCCGTCCTCCGGGACCTGCTGGTAGGCGATGATGATGACGAGGTCGCCGGGGTGGACGAGGTGCGCGGCGGCGCCGTTGATGCCGATGACCCCGCTGCCCCGCTCCCCTTCGAGGACGTAGGTCTCCAGGCGGGCGCCGTTGGTGACGTCCACGATGGCGACCTTCTCGCCGGGGAGCAGGTCGGCCGCGTCGAGCAGGTCGCGGTCGATGGTGACGGAGCCGACGTAGTGCAGGTCGGCCTGGGTGACGGTGGCACGGTGGATCTTGGCGCTGAACAGGGTGCGGTACACGGGAACGCGTCCTTCGGTGGTGGGGTGCGGGCCGCGGTCGCGGCCCGTCGGGGGGGGGGGGTCAGCGGAGGCGTACGGTGACGGCGGCCGCCGCGTCGAGCAGGGCCTGCCGGGCCCCGGCGGCGGAGGTGCCGGAGCCGCGCAGGTGGAAGAGGGAGCCCCGGTAGTCGCGCGGGGGCGCCACGGGCGTGCCGGGCGCGGCGACTCCGGTCACCTCGCGGACGCCGGGGGCGGCCGCCGCCCGGTCGAGTCCTTCGAGGGCGTCGAGGACGCCCTCGGCCGTGGGGAAGACCTTGCGGATGGCGCCGTAGCCGGCGGGGGCGGGCGCGGGGCGGACCGGCCGGCCCGTCGCGCCGGCGAGGACGAGGTCGTAGTACCCGCCCTCGTACACGTCCTGGAGCATGGGGACGATCAGGCCGCCGGGGAGCCGGGCGTTGAAGTCGACCAGGACGGGGCCGTCCTGACCGAGCATGAACTCCACGTGCAGCGGTCCGCCGCGGATGCCCAGGGCGTCGGCGATCCGCTGGACGGTGTCCGTCATCGTGGCGACCGTCCCCGCGGGCAGCGGGGCCGGGTGGGTCCAGCCGAGCTCCACGAAGTGCGGAAGGGCGCCGAACTCGCGGTCGGTGACGCCGAGGGCCGTGAACCGGCCGCCGGCGACGATCCCTTCGAGGCTGACGAGCGGGCCGTCGACGAACTCCTCCACCATCAGTTCGCCGTCCAGGTACCGCTCCTCGGCGAGGAGCCGCGCGCAGGCCGCGGCGGCGTCGGCGGGCGTGGCGGCGTACACCACCTGCTGGCTGCCGCTGCCGCGCACGTTCTTGAGGACCACCGGCCGGCCCAGGCGGGCGGCGAAGGCGCGGGCGTCCTCCTCGGACCGGGCGTCGGCCCAGGCGATGTCGGCGACGCCGAGCCGGTCCAGGAGTTCCCGCATCCGGCGCTTGTCCCGGATCACCCGGGCGGCCTCGACGCCGAACAGCTCCGCCCCGCACGCCTCGGCGATCGCCGCCCCGGCCGACAGGAAGCGGTCGGCGGCACAGACGATCCCGGCGATCCCCGGGAGCAGGCCCGAGGCCGTCAGCTCCGGGGGGACCTCGGCCTCGTCCAGGGTCCGGCAGCGGATCAGCCGGCCCTCGGCGGCAAGGACGTCGAGCACCTCCTGGCCGGGGGCGCCGGCGTACTTCTCCGGGTCGGTGGTGAGGAAGACCGGGCGGGCGCCGGTGGCCTCGGCGTGGGCGAGGAGGCGCAGTCCGCAGCCGGTGGAGGCGCCCTCGACGAAGGCGACGAAGGCGACGAGGGGGCCGGGCTCCTCATGCCTGGGCATGGAGCACCTCTTTTCTGGGGGTTCGCAGGGGGGTGGCGGGGACGCGGTTACGGGCGGGGGTCCGCCCGGTGGCCGCCGGGAGGGGGTCCGGCGCCGGCCGGGGGGCGGTGGCGGCCGGGTCCAGGAGGTCCCTGACGACCAGGTCGGACAGGTGGCCGAGGCAGCTGAGGTTGGCGAAGCCGGGGCCCTGGGCGAGGCCGGCCAGGGCCGGGGCGTACAGGGCGGGGCGGACGCCGTCGAAGGACAGGCTGGGGCCGATCCGCCGCTGGGCCGCCGCGAGGTCGAGCGTCCCGCCCGGCGTGCCGGTGCCGGTGCCGGTCAGGAGGGTGCGGGCGGCGGGCGTCAGCAGCTCGTCGATCTGCCGCCACGGGTCGAAGCCGGTGGCGTTGAGCACCAGGTCGAAGCGGCCGAGCGGGGTGCCGTTCCCGTCGAGGAGGTCGAGGGCGTCCTCCTCCCCCGGCGCCGGGGCCACCGAGCGGACGGCCGTCCGGTGGACCCGGTCGCCGATCACCGCGGCCAGCCGGCGGGAGAGGGCCGGGGAGACCACGCCCCGGTCGGTGCGGGCGATGAAGGTGCGCCGGTCCCCCTCGTCGAGGAGGGACCATTCGGCCGCGGCGCCGGCCGTGTAGGCCCGGTTGACCTCGTCGGACTCGTCGCGGACCCGGAGGCCGCCGGGGGCGAAGAGCTCCAGGCGGGCCGTGGGGACGAGGTCGTGGACGTACAGGGCGAGGCTGGCGGCGGACTCGCCGCCGCCGACGACGGCCACGCGGGCGCACGGCCGTTCCCGGAGCATCCGGCGCAGGGCGGGCCGGTGGACGCCGGCGTCGATCAGCCGGGGGTGGGCGAAGGGCCCGGGGCCGAGGGCGCGCGGGGTCCCGGGGCCGGTCACCATGACGGCCCGGGCCCGGACCACGGCGTTCCCCCCGGTGGCGCGGGCGGTGTCGTCGTCGGCGGTGCGGACCAGCCACGCGCCGTCCGCGGTGTCCAGGGCGGTGACCCGGGCCCGGCGGATCTCGACGTGGTCGCCGCAGGAGCGGACGACCCACTCCAGGTAGGCGCCGAAGACCCGGTGCTCGGGCGCCGGGCAGCCGCGGTCCACCCATGCGCCGAGGCGGCCGGTCTCGGCGAGGAAGTTCTGCCAGCTGTAGCGGGTCATCGCCCGGTCGAGTTCCGCGCCGCGCGGGCCGAAGGCGTCGGCGCTGCGGTAGGGGAAGCCGACGTCCTTCTCGGGCCGGGTGCCGAGGGGCTCGGTGCCGGTGGTGAAGCCGTGCTCGCCGCCCCAGTGGGCGGCGGCCCCGTACCGTTCGACGACGAGGACGCGGGGTGCGCCGAGGCCGAGTTCGCGGACGGCGGCGGCCTTGGCGCACACGGCCGCGGCCTTGGGGCCGAGGCCGATCACCACCAGGTCGTGGCCGGGGGCGTCCGGCGCGCGGTCCGTGCCCATCAGGCCACCCCCAGCAGGTCGCACGCCTCGCGGGCGAGGCCGGCGGCGAGCCGGATGCCCGAGCCGTGGGTGCCCGAGACGCAGACGAGCCGCCGGGTGCCGGAGAGGTCGGTGACGACGGGCACGCTGCCCTCGGTGTACGTGTCCACGAAGACGCGGCGCTCCGTGATGCGCGCGTCGGGGCCGAGGTGGTCGCGCGCCACGGCGAGGGCGCGGGCGTCGGTCCCGGCGTCCGGCTCGCCCTCGGCGACGGGCACGTCGTACACGTCGTGCTTGACGCTCATGGCGTAGCCGCCCGGCACGGTCGGCTGCGGGAAGAGGAAGGCGCCCCGGTCGAGGTCGACCACGGTGGTGGTCAGCGGCCGGTCCGGCGCGCCGGTGAGGCGGTAGCCGTAGACCTGTTTGACGCGGACGCCGGGCAGGCCCTCGGGGAGCAGGCCGGGGGCCCAGGGGCCGGCCGCCACGACGACGGCGTCGTGGCCGTGGCGGGCGCCCGTGGCGTCGACGACGGTGCCGTCGGCCAGCGGGGAGCCGGCCGCGACCGGGGTGCCGAAGCGGAACTCGGTCTTCCCGCCGGCGCGCAGCCGGGAGAGGAGCAGGGCGGCCAGCCGCCGCGGCGAGATGACGTGCCCCTCGCCGGTCAGGCCGCGCACGGGGGTGTGTCCGTCGCGGGCCGAGGCGCGGGTGGTCTCCTCCAGCTCCCCGTAGGCGAGGCCGCGGATCCGGGCGTCGGAGGTGGGGGTCGGGGAGCACCAGAAGGTGCGGGTGCGGTGGCGGTACCGGTCCTCGTCGCCGAGGCCGGCGCCGAGTTCGCGGTGCCATGCCTCGGCGGTCTCGACCAGCCGGCGGTGCCGCTCGGTCCAGCCGTGCGGGACGTCGCTGGCGCCGGCGTACGCGGTGGCTCCGCCGGCCGCCGCGGGCCGCGCCTCGTACACGTGGACGCCGGTCACGCCGGCGGACCGGGCCAGGGTGTCGGCGACGGTGAGGCCGACGGCGCCCGCGCCGATGACGGCGACCCTCACGGCGTCACCCGCTTCCACCACAGGGCGAGGAAGACCAGGGGCTCCTCGCTGGTGCAGTGCACGGTGTGGAAGGAGCGGGCCGGGATCTCGACGGGGGTGCCGGGACGCATCTCCAGGCGGCCGTCGGGGAGTTCGACGTAGCCGGCGCCGGCGTCGGTCACCCAGACCTCGGCGCTCTCGTGGGCGTGGCCCTCGGTCCGTCCGCCCGGCTCCACGCTCAGCAGCATGGAGCCGAAGTTGATGCCGATCGCGGTGGCCTCGGTCTCGACGTGGGTGGTGTACGTGTCACCGGACATGCGCGGCCTCCGCGTTCATCGGGACGCCGTTGAGGGAGACGCAGCAGGCGAACCGGTCGGCGTCGAGCCGGCCCAGCGCCGGGGCGGGGGCGGCCGCGGCGCGGCGGGGGTCGAGGCCGGCGGTGAGGACGGCGTCCAGGCCGGCGAGGGCGGGGGCGGACTCGCCGGTGAGGTGCTGCCACAGGGCGGTGGCGTAGCGCGGCATCAGCGGGAGCGCCAGGTGGGCGAGGCCGATGAGGTGGGCGGCGGCGCCGCCCGGGGTGCGGCGGAGCATCTCGCCGCGGTCGAGCCATTCGCGCAGGACGCGGTAGGCGCCGTTGACGGTGTGGCCGTCGAGGGCGAGGGCGCTGGTGAGGCGTTCGAGGTGGGCGGTGAGGAACTCGCGGTCCCAGTGGCCGGGGACGGCGTGTCCGTCGCCGTCAGCGAGGCGGGCGAGGGCCTCGGCGACGCCCTCGTCGATCTCCAGGGCGGTGGCGTCGTGGAACTCGGCGAACTCCGCGGGGTCGAAGTTCTCGGAGGTGAACTCGGGGTTGCGGAAGCACAGGTAGAGGCGGGCGAGGTCGGGGTCGGCGCCGCCGGTGGAGACCAGGTCGCCGGCCCAGATGACGTGGCGGCGGCTGGTGGAGAACTTCTCGCCGGCGAGCCGGTAGAAGTGGTTGATCAGGTAGTGGTCGATGCCCTTGTAGGTCTGCTGGCCGAGGATCGCGCCGAGGCCGCCGATCAGGTAGGGCAGGGCGTTGTCGATGCCGAAGCCGACGACCGTGGTGATGTCGGAGCCGGCGGCGAGCGGGTAGGGGTGGCCGGTGAGTTCGCTGTAGCGCTGGGCGGCGAGGTAGTGGCAGGCGATCTGGAGGGTGGCGCCGTGCCAGATGACCTGCTCGTCGGTGAGCCCCTCGTCGGTGCGCGGGACGCCCCACCGGCTCGGCACGGTCAGGCGGATGTCGGTGCCGTGGCGCTCCAGGTGACGGTCGATCAGGGCGAGGAAGTCGCCGCGCACGCCGGCCCGTTCGGCGGCGGCGCGGAGCCGGGCCGGGCCGTCGGGGAGGTCGAGGCGGAGCACCCGCACGTCGTCGAAGGCCAGTTCGCCCTCGAAGTGGGCGGGCCGCAGCTCGCCCTGCCGGTCCGGGGCGTGCAGGCCGCCGCAGCCCTCGCAGGAGTAGCCGGTCATGCCCTCGCCGCAGTCGGGGCAGTGGCCGCGGTGCCAGCCGCTGGTGACGACGTCGCCGACCCGGGGGCCGTTGGCGGGCGGGACGGCGCCCTCCGGGAGGGCGGTCAGGCGGGGCATCCGTTCGGCGGCGATCCGGGTGTGGCCGGCCTCGATCACCGCGTCGAGGAGGGCGTGGTTGACCTCGGCGTAGCGGTCGGCCCACTCGGGGCTCAGCGGGTCGATGAAGTCGTCGTACTCCAGCAGCAGGGCGCCGAAGTCGCCGCGGATCCGCTCGTGGTAGTCGCGGGCCACCTCGGTGGCGGTGCGCCCCTCCAGGTGGCCGCGGATGGCGACGTGGGACTCGTGGCTGTCGCTGGTGGCCACCATGGCGACGTCGGCGCCGCTCCAGCGCAGGTGGCGCTTGAGCAGGTCCATGCGCAGCAGGGGGCCGGCGATGTGGCCGAGGTGGGCGCGCCCGTTGGGGACCAGGCAGACGGGGGCGAGGAAGTACCGTTCGCCGGACCGGGAAAGGCGGTCCAGGCGGGGGGAGGGCGAGTTCATTTCGGATGTCCGTGCTTCGCAGGGGATTCGGGAAGGAGGGGGAAGCGCTCCGGAAAGAACTCTGCCGGGGGCGTGATCACGGTGTCGAGGGATCGCGGCTTCAGGTAGATGCCATGACACGGGGCTGCCAGGCGGAAAAGCGCCGCCGTCCGGGGGCCGGAAAGGAAAAAGCGTCCGGTGCCCTCCCGGACGGGGAGGGCACCGGACGCTTCCGGCGGCGGGGCGGCCGTGGGGTCAGCGGCCGGGCGCCATGTCGTACGTCACCCACATCGTGCGGGTGGCGACCTGGTCGTACTTGGCGCGGGCGCGGTGGTTGTCGTCGGCGGTGATCCACCGGACCACGCTCCAGCCGCGCTCGGCGGCGACCTCGCGGAGCGCGGCGAGCAGCAGGTCGGCGGCGCCGGAGCCGCGGCTGGCGGGGTCCACGAAGAGGTCGTCCAGGAATCCGCCGACGGTGGCCGAGAGCGGCCGGGCGAAGGGGCGGTAGTGGGCGAGGCCGACGAGCCGGCCCTCGCCGTCCTCGGCGACGAGGGCGCCGACCTCGTGGCCGGGGTCGTTCACCCACGACCAGACCCGCAGGGCCATCTCCTCGGTCTGCTCGACCCCGTAGAAATCGGCGTAACCGCGGTAGAGGGCGCGCCACTGCGGAAAGTCTTCCGCGCGGACCGCGCGGACCTTGATGTCGGTGGACATGGATGCACACTTTCTCGAAGGGATCGGAAAAGGGAAAGAGGTGAGGGGCGAGGGAGGGGGGCGGGGGAATTCCGGAAGACGATTCCGGCGGATTTCCCCCGACTGCCGGCGGATTCCCCCGACCGTCGGCGGATTCCCCCGGCTGTCGGCGGATTCCCCCCGGCGTCTAGAGGAGGCCGAGTTCCGAGGCCCGCAGGCCGGCCTGGAACCGGCTTTTCGCGCCGAGGACCTCCATGATCTTCGCGGTGATGCGGCGGGTGGTGCGCACGGAGACCCCCAGGCGCAGGGCCACCGCCTCGTCGGTCAGCCCCTGGGCCAGGAGCCGGAGGACCTCCCGTTCCTGGCGGCCCAGTTCGCCGTCCTCGGCGGGCAGGGGGTCGACCAGCGGCATCCCGGTGGCCCACACGTGCTCGAAGAGGGCGCACAGGGCGGCGACGGTGCCGGGGCCGTGCAGCAGCACCGCGCCCTCCTCGCTGCGCTCGGGGTTGACCGGGACCAGGGCCGACCTCCGGTCCACGATGATCATGCGGAGCGGCAGGGCGGCGACCGTTCGGGTCTGTCCGCCGCGGGCGTCCAGCCAGGCCGAGTAGGCCAGGCTGGGCTGGTGGCCGCGGACGCTGTCCACGTACAGGGTCCGCATCCGCACGCCGCGGGCGAGCAGCCGCTCGTCCAGCGGGCGGGCGGCGGCGAGGTTCGCCTCGGTCTGGACCCGGCCGGGGCTGAAGGCGTCCAGCTGCTCGGTGACGTTCTCGACGAGGCCGACGAGCCGGGCCCGTACCGCCTCGGCGCCGTCGAGGTGCTCCACGTCCGGATGGGAGGCGGCTCCGTGCAGGTGGGCGTATTTCGCGACGAGCGCCGCGGCCGCCGCCCGGCTCCGCTCGATGTGGTGCTGGCGCTCGACGAGCTCCGCCTGCTGCCGGGCGAGCAGGGCCTCCAGGCCGTACTCGGGGTTCACGAGGCGCACGGGGCTGCCGTCCCGCAGCGGCCCCCGCAGCAGGGACAGGGCCGCCAGCCGGTCCATGGCCGCGCGCACGTCGCCGGGTTCGGCCCCGGTCCTGCGCGCGATCCCGGTGACGTCGATGTCCGTCTCGCTGAGCATCAGTTGGTAGGTCTGCTCGGCCAGCGGGTCGAGGCCAAGTGCTTCGAGCATGTGCTCCCCCTTTGGTGCGGGGAACCGATCATGCTCAGGGGGTGGGGCGGTGTCTCCTGACGCGGTGTCGCAAGCGGGGGCGGGCGCGCTCCTCGGTGGACACTTGCCGGGAGCCCGCGGGGGTGTTTCCCTCACGTCTCCTCCCCGGCCAGCAGCTTCTCGTAGTAGGCGGTGACCATGCCCGGCCAGGTCCGCTCCGGGCGCCAGGGCGCGCGGCCCAGGACCAGGCAGGCGGTGCGGGCCCGCTCCTCGGCCTGGCCGAGGGTCGCGGCGCGGACGAAGAGGGTCAGGACGGCGGTGCCCGGCTCCTCCCCCTCGTGCTCGGTCACGTGGGCGACGCCGAGGGCGTCCAGCGCCTCCGCGCGTCCCGGGGAGCGGCCCAGCGGGGGGCTCCCGGGCGCCGGGAGGGTGCTGCGGAACAGCACGTGGACCAGATACACGTGCTCACTCCTGACGGTTGCGCGGCGGCGGAAGCCAGGACCCGGCGGTGTTCCGGCGTCCGTCAGCACTGTGCCCCTCCGGCGCCGCCCCTGTCGATCGCCCGCGACGGCAGCTTGCTGCCAGGGCCCGGGACCGGCAGCGGCGTGCCGCCGGGCCCCGCGTGGCAGCTTCCGGTCCCGTCACCAGGCTGCCACGCCGGACGGTGGATCCGGACGGGCCGGTTCGATGAGCATGACGGGGCGGCGGTCCCACCGCCCCACCCCCCTCGCCCGTTCCCCTCCCACCCCTTCGGAGCCCGTCGTGTCGCGTCTCTCCCGTCTCGCCCGTGCCGTTCTCGCCGCCGTCGCCCTCGGCGCCGCTCCGCTCGGCGCCTCCCTGCCGCCGGCCGGCGCCGGGGCGCCGACGCCGG
>NZ_JBEZUZ010000115.1:0-4298 GCF_040636735.1 Streptomyces sp. NPDC035033
TCAGCCCCCGCAGCAGCAGTACGCGCCGCCCCAGCAGCCGCAGCAGCCCCCGCGGCCGCAGCCGCCCGCCCCGGCCCCGCGCGAGCCGCGCCGGCGCGGCGCCAACCCGATGCGGATCCCCGGCCTCGGCTGCCTCAAGGGCTGCCTGGTCATGATCGTCCTGTTCGTGGTGGCCGGCTGGCTGGTCTGGGAGCTCACCCCGCTCCAGGACTGGATCGCCCAGGGCAAGGGCTACTGGGAGGCCATCGGCGACGGCATCGCCACCGTGAGCGACTGGATCTCCACCATCGGGGACGCCACCGGCTCCAGCGGGGGCACCAGCGGCGGTACCGGTCAGTAGGAAACGGTCGTCCTGAGGGCGGTACGACCGCGTTCGGGCGGTCGTCCTGCCGATTTATCGACTTCCGGAGGGTGATTTCCCTCCGGAAGTGACGTCCGGCGGCTCGGGACGCGTAACTTTGACGCGAACCGCAGCCGCTGAGGGAGCAGTCTTGGCACGGAACATCGGCAGCCGCTACACCGCCCACCAGATCCTCGGGCGGGGCAGCGCCGGAACGGTGTGGCTCGGCGAGGGGCCCGAAGGCCCCGTCGCCGTCAAACTGCTGCGCGAGGACCTGGCCTCCGACCAGGAACTCGTCGGCCGTTTCGTGCAGGAGCGGACCGCCCTGCTCGGCCTCGACCACCCGCGCGTGGTCAAGGTCCGCGACCTCGTCGTCGACGGCAACGACCTCGCCCTCGTCATGGACCTGGTCCGCGGCACCGACCTGCGCACCCGCCTCGACCGCGAGCGCCGGCTCGCCCCCGAGGCCGCCGTCGCGATCATCCGCGACGTCGCCGAGGGCCTGGCCGCCGCCCACGCGGCCGGCGTCGTCCACCGGGACGTGAAGCCGGAGAACATCCTCCTCGACATGGAGGGGCCGCTCGGCCCCGGCGGCGCCCACCCCGCCCTCCTCACCGACTTCGGCGTCGCCAAGCTCATCGACACGCCGGGCCGCACCAAGGCCACCCGGATCATCGGCACCCCCGACTACCTCGCCCCCGAGATCGTCGAGGGCCTGCCGCCGCGCGCCGCCGTCGACATCTACGCCCTCGCCACCGTCCTGTACGAGCTGCTGGCCGGCTTCACCCCGTTCGGCGGCGGCCACCCCGGCGCCGTCCTGCGCCGCCACGTCACCGAGACCGTCGTCCCGCTCCCCGGCATCCCCGAGGAGCTGTGGAAGCTGATCGTCCAGTGCCTCGCCAAGGCCCCGGCCTCCCGGCTGCGCGCCTCCGAGCTGGCCGCCCGGCTCGCCGACGTCCTGCCGCTGCTCAAGGGCATCCCGCCGCTCGACGTGGACGAGCCCGGCGCCGAGCCCGAGACCCCGGAGCCGCACGAGGACCCGGCGTACGCGGCCTCCGCGGGCCCGGCCACCGAGACCGGCCGCCGGCGCGCCGCCGTCCCGCTGGTGCCCGGCGCCTCCGCCGACTCCCACCGCGACACCCACACCTCCATGCGCGTGCCCGGCCCCGACGAGCTGTCCGGCGGCCCGCACGGCACCGCCCGCGCCCCGCGCCCGGCCGGCGCCCGGCGGCCCGGCTCGGCCCGCAACAAGGCCGGGGCCGTCCGCAAGCGCCGCATCACCCTCGGCCTCGCGGCCGTCCTGGCGGCGGGCGCGCTCGGCGCCGGCGGCTATCTGGCGCTCGCCGGGGACGACGGGACCCCGCCCCAGGACTCCCGTCCGGCCTCGCAGCCCGCGCGGCCCTGACCCCGGTCGTCCACGGGCCGGGCGGCCGTAGGTTCGGCTCCCGGCCCGGAGCCGTTACGCTGGACGCGTGGCAGTCGTCGATGTATCCGAAGAGCTGAAGTCCCTCTCCTCGACCATGGGGTCGATCGAGGCCGTCCTGGACCTCGACAAGATGAGGGCAGACATCGCCGTGCTCGAAGAGCAGGCCGCGGCCCCGTCCCTCTGGGACGACCCGGAGGCGGCGCAGAAGATCACGAGCAAGCTTTCGCACCTCCAGGCCGAGGTCCGCAAGGCCGAGGCGCTGCGCGGCCGCATCGACGACCTGGGCGTCCTCTTCGACCTCGCGGAGGAGATGGACGACGCGGACACCCGCGCCGAGGCGGAGACCGAGCTGGTCGCCGTGCGCAAGGCGCTCGACGAGATGGAGGTCCGCACCCTCCTCTCCGGCGAGTACGACGAGCGCGAGGCGCTGGTCAACATCCGCGCCGAGGCCGGTGGCGTCGACGCCTCCGACTTCGCCGAGCGCCTCCAGCGCATGTACCTGCGCTGGGCCGAGCGCCACGGCTACTCGACCGAGATCTACGAGACCTCGTACGCGGAAGAGGCCGGCATCAAGTCGACCACCTTCGTCGTCAAGGCGCCGTACGCCTACGGCACCCTCTCCGTCGAGCAGGGCACCCACCGCCTGGTGCGCATCTCGCCCTTCGACAACCAGGGCCGCCGCCAGACCTCCTTCGCGGGCGTCGAGGTCCTCCCCGTCGTCGAGCAGTCCGACCACGTCGAGATCGACGAGTCCGACCTGCGCGTCGACGTCTACCGCGCCTCCGGCCCCGGCGGCCAGGGCGTCAACACCACCGACTCGGCGGTGCGCATCACGCACCTCCCGACCGGCATCGTGGTCTCCTGCCAGAACGAGCGCTCGCAGATCCAGAACAAGGCCAGCGCCATGAACGTCCTCCAGGCCAAGCTCCTGGAGCGCCAGCGCCAGGAGGAGCGCGCCAAGATGGACGCGCTCAAGGGCGACGGCGGCAGCTCCTGGGGCAACCAGATGCGCTCCTACGTCCTCCACCCGTACCAGATGGTCAAGGACCTCCGGACGGAGTTCGAGGTCGGCAAC
Organism: Streptomyces sp. NPDC035033; assembly: GCF_040636735.1. Lineage (NCBI taxonomy): Bacteria > Bacillati > Actinomycetota > Actinomycetes > Kitasatosporales > Streptomycetaceae > Streptomyces > Streptomyces sp. NPDC035033. Next base: position 2,842 of record NZ_JBEZUZ010000115.1, read on the forward strand.
CCGCAGTCCGTCCTGGACGGCGAGATCGACGGCTTCCTGGAGGCCGGCATCCGCTGGCGCAAGCAGCAGGACCAGACGAAGTAACCGTCCCCCGCGTTCGCGTCCGGGCCCCGCACCCCTCCGGTGCGGGGCCCGGTTCGTTCGCCGGTGCAAGCGGTGTACGGGCGTGTGGGACGCTTTGTCGACAAGGGAACTGCCGTGACAGGGCCCGTAGTTCCGGGTTTACGTCACAGTTGCATCGTTACATGCCGCCCAACTGGTGATCTTTCGGGCATCGCACGCGCAACGGCCTTGACGCTGCATCGGAAACTCGGAAGGGTGGCTGAATGGCATGCGCATTTCTGGGGCGCGTGTGAACGGGGGGCAGGTCCAGTACGCATGACGCCCCCCGTGCCCGGCGGCCCCTGGCGCTGCCCCATGACGAGATGAAGCTACTGGGGGTAGCAACCAGATGACCAACAAGACGCGAGTCCGCCTGGCGCGAGTCGCGGCCGGTGCCGTGATCATCGCCGGTGCGTCCCTGACCGCGGCGGGCGCCGCGCAGGCCGTCGGCGGGAACGACGCCCTCGACGTGGAGATCAGCGTCCAGGGCGGCGAGCCCTGCGAGATCGACCCGCTCGGCTGCAGCACGGACGGCGGTGCTGACGGCGGTGCCGATGGCGGTGCTGACGGTGGTGCCGATGGCGGTGCTGACGGTGGTGCCGATGGCGGTGCTGACGGTGGTGCCGATGGCGGTGCTGACGGTGGCGCCGATGGCGGTGCTGACGGCGGTGCCGATGGTGGCGCCGATGGCGGTGCTGACGGTGGCGCCGATGGTGGCGCTGACGGCGGTGCCGATGGTGGCGCCGATGGTGGCGCTGACGGCGGTGCCGATGGTGGCGCTGACGGCGGTGCCGATGGTGGCGCCGATGGTGGTGCCGACGCCGGCAACGGCGGCAACGGCAACGGCGGTAACGGCAACGGCGGTAACGGCTCCGGCAACGGTGGCAACGGCGGCAACGGCAACGGTGGCAACGGGTCGAACGGTTCCGGCGGCGACTCCGGTTCCTCCTCCGACTCCGGCTCCACCAGCACGTCCGGTGGTTCCTCCGACGACGGCGGTTCGGGCGACTGCACCGTGACCGCCGACGGCGTCGAGTGCGGCGGCTCCACCGGTTCGACCGGTTCCACCGGCTCGACCGGCTCCACCGGCTCGAACACCGACACCCAGCAGGTCGGCTCGCAGCCCGTCCAGCAGGGCGAGGCCAAGGAGGAGCTCGCCGAGACCGGTGCGGCCGAGACCTCGTTCCTGATCATCGGTGCCGCCACCATGATCGCCGGCGGCATCGGCTTCCGCTTCCTCCCGCGCCTGGTCGCGGGCGGGCGCGGCGCCGCCGCCTGAACGGCGTAGCACACAGAAGGGCCGGGGGGGTCGTCCTCCCCGGCCCCTACTGCCGTCCCGGGGGGTTGGGGGCGCC
>NZ_JBEZUZ010000115.1:4308-19902 GCF_040636735.1 Streptomyces sp. NPDC035033
TTTTAATACACTAAAATCTGTAAGTTCTTCGGTGGGCCGCGCGGCCCCCGCAGCTCCGTCTTAAAAAAAATTTGCCGGTGTTGGTAGCTCCTCCCCGGCCCTTCGACCGTTCCGGCTCGTGTGCGGCCCCCGGGGGCCGCCGGTCGCGCCTAGACCGTGCGCACCGCCGCCAGCAGCGCCAGCGTGCCCAGCAGGGCGATCACCAGCGCCAGTACCATCGCGGGGGACAGGCCCTGCGGTGCCAGGCGCTCACGGCTGGCCCGGCAGACGGGGCAGCGACCCTCGGCGACCGGGGCCGCGCAGCTGGCGCACACCAGTCGGTCGTAGGTCATACGCTCTCCTCCTCCCGCAGGGGGCTCACCAGGACAACGTCCGGCACGATCCGGACGTTCCCCCTACCACTGTGCCAGCTCCGCGAGGTTCCGGCGCGCCCCGGTCGCGAACGGCCCCGCCCCGTCCCGGAGGGCGAAAAAGGATAAAGCACGCAAGTCAGGACCGCGACTGCGCGGGGGTTCCCGGTTCGCGTAAGGTCACGCACACCTACTCCCGGCCGACCGTGGTGCATCCGTGATCCGATTCGACAACGTCTCCAAGTCCTATCCGAAGCAGAACCGCCCCGCGCTCCGGGATGTCTCCCTGGAGATCGAGAAGGGGGAGTTCGTCTTCCTCGTCGGTTCGTCCGGCTCCGGAAAGTCGACCTTCCTCCGCCTGCTCCTGCGCGAGGAGCGCGCCAGCCAGGGGCAGGTGCACGTCCTCGGCAAGGACCTCGCCCGCCTCTCCAACTGGAAGGTGCCGCACATGCGGCGCCAGCTCGGCACCGTCTTCCAGGACTTCCGCCTGCTGCCGAACAAGACGGTCGCGCAGAACGTGGCCTTCGCCCAGGAGGTCATCGGCAAGCCGCGCGGCGAGATCCGCAAGGCCGTGCCCCAGGTGCTCGACCTGGTCGGCCTCGGCGGCAAGGAGGACCGCATGCCGGGCGAGCTGTCCGGCGGTGAGCAGCAGCGCGTCGCGATCGCCCGCGCGTTCGTCAACCGCCCGATGCTGCTGATCGCCGACGAACCGACCGGCAACCTCGACCCGCAGACCTCCGTCGGCATCATGAAGCTGCTCGACCGCATCAACAGGACAGGGACCACCGTCGTCATGGCGACCCACGACCAGAACATCGTCGACCAGATGCGCAAGCGCGTCATCGAGCTGGAGAAGGGCCGCCTCGTCCGCGACCAGGCGCGCGGCGTCTACGGCTACCAGCACTGACGGCGGGGGAACCAGAACACCATGCGCGCTCAGTTCGTGCTCTCCGAGATCGGCGTCGGCCTCCGGCGCAACCTGACGATGACCTTCGCCGTCATCGTCTCCGTGGCCCTGTCGCTGGCCCTCTTCGGCGGTGCCCTGCTCATGCGCGAGCAGGTCTCCACGATGAAGGACTACTGGTACGACAAGGTCAACGTCTCCATCTTCCTCTGCAACAAGACGGACGCCGCGTCCTCGCCGAAGTGCGCCAAGGGCGCCGTCACCAAGCAGCAGCGCGAGCAGATCACGGCCGATCTGAAGAAGATGGACATCGTGGAGAACGTCATCCACGAGACGGCCGAGGAGGCCTTCAAGCACTACAAGGAGCAGTACGGCGACACCGCCATCGCCTCCGTCATCACCCCGGACCAGATGCAGGAGTCGATCCGGGTGAAGCTGAAGGACCCGGAGAAGTACAAGGTGGTCGCGACCGCCTTCGCCGGCCGGGACGGCATCGAGTCCGTCCAGGACCAGCGCTCCATCCTGGAGACGCTCTTCAACATGATGCGCAGCGTCAACTACGCGGCCGTCGCGCTGATGTTGCTCATGCTGGTGATCGCGCTGATGCTGATCATCAACACGGTCCGCGTCTCGGCCTTCAGCCGCCGCCGCGAGACCGGCATCATGCGGCTGGTCGGCGCCTCCAGCTTCTACATCCAGATGCCGTTCATCATGGAGGCCGCCTTCTCCGGCCTCATCGGCGGCGCCTTCGCCTGCGTGCTGCTCGTGGCCGGCCGGTACTTCCTCGTCGACCACGGCCTGAACCTGGCCGAGCAGATGCCGCTGGTGAACTTCATCGGCTGGGACGTGGTCCTCGCCCAGCTGCCGCTGGTGATCGTCATCGGCCTGCTGATGCCGTCCGTGGCCGCGTTCATCGCGTTGCGCAAGTACCTGAAGGTGTGAGAAGAGACCACGGAGGACGGAGGGCGTCCCGGGGGCAAACCCCCTGGGGCGCCTTCTCCTTGTCCTAGAGTGGGCGCCATGCCGGCCGGCCCCGTGCCCTTCTGTCCCCGGCCCCGCGGAGTCGTCCGGGGGGCCGTTCTCACGTTGGTCTTCACCGGAGTCCTCGCCACCGCCGCCGCGACCGGCGCGCTGCCCCGGGAGGACGGTGCCGGGCGGGAGCCCCGTACCGACGCGGGGGAGCGGGCCGTCCTCGACCGGGCGGCCCTCCACCGCGCCGCCGCCGAGGCCGTCGCCGACGGCAAGTCCGGCAAGCAGGCCGCCGAGGAGTTCGTCAGCCGCAGCGGCGACCGCTGGGGCGCGGTCTACGACCGGCGGGAGTACGCCGAGTTCGAGCGGTCCCTCGACGGCGCCTACACGGGCGTCGGCCTCTCCGCGGGCCGCACGTCCCCGGAGGGCCGCGTCGAGGTCACCCGGGTGCGGGCCGGCGGGCCCGCCGGGAAGGCCGGGGTGCGGGTCGGCGACCGGCTGCTCGCCGTCGACGGACGCGCCACCGACGGCCTGTCCGTCTCCGAGGTCGTCTCCCTGCTGCGCGGCGACGGCGTGCCCGGCTCCACCGTGGCCCTGCGGATCCGGCGCTCCGGCATGACCTGGACCCAGACCCTGCGCCGGGAGCGGCTCGCGACCGACCCGGTCACCGTCAGCCGGCCCGACGACCGGACCGTCGTCATCCGGGTCTCCGCCTTCAGCAAGGGCGCCGGCGCCCGGGTGCGGGAGGCCGTCCGGGCCGCCCCGGCCGGCGCCGGGGTCCTGCTCGACCTGCGGGGCAACTCCGGCGGGCTGGTCGACGAGGCCGCCGTCGCCGCCTCCGCCTTCCTCGACGGCGGCCTGGTCGCCACGTACGACGTCGAGGGCGAGCAGCGCGCCGTGTACGCGGAGCGGGGCGGGGACACCGGTCGGCCGCTGGTCGCGCTGATCGACGGCGGCACCATGAGCGCGGCCGAGCTGCTCACCGGCGCGCTCCAGGACCGGGGCCGGGCGGTCACCGTCGGCTCCCCCACCTTCGGCAAGGGCTCGGTGCAGATGCCGAGCACCCTGCCGGACGGCTCCGTCGCCGAGCTCACCGTGGGCCACTACCGCACCCCCGCGGGCCGCGAGGTCGACGGCCGGGGCCTCGCCCCCGACCTGCCGGCCGGGGAGCGGGCCGAGGAACGGGCCCGCACGGTATTGAGTGGCCTCGGAGGGGGCTCGTAGTGCGAAAATGACCGCACTATGGCTAAGGGACTCGTCAACGTGCAGGGCAAGCCTGCCAAGAAGGCCCAGGACAAGGGGCCGGAGCGCAAGCTCATCGCGCAGAACAAGAAGGCGCGCCACGACTACCTGATCCTCGACACGTACGAGGCGGGCGTGGCGCTCATGGGCACGGAGGTGAAGTCGCTCCGGATGGGGCGGGCCTCGCTGGTGGACGGCTTCGTCCAGATCGAGGGCCACGAGGCGTGGCTGTACAACATCCACGTCCCCGAGTACATGCAGGGCAGCTGGACCAACCACTCGGCGAAGCGGAAGCGGAAGCTGCTGCTGCACCGGGCGGAGATCGACAAGCTGGAGCAGAAGGCGTCGGAGACCGGTCACACGATCGTGCCCCTCGCCCTGTACTTCCTGGGCGGCCGGGTGAAGTGCGAGATCGCGCTCGCCAAGGGCAAGAAGGAGTACGACAAGCGGCAGACCCTGCGGGAGAAGCAGGACACTCGCGAGACCGCGCGGGCCATCGCGGCGGCGAAGCGGCGCCAGCGCGCGCAGGAGCGCTGAGCCCGCCGGCGTCAATCCGCTGGCAACCGTGCCCACGGTTCACGTACCATGGGCAGCGCACTCCACCGAGGGTGCGCGGTTTGAAAAATCAACATGGGGATGATCGGTTTCGACAGCGGATGTCGAAGCAGGGGAAGCGTGTCGAGGAAGCGGCAATGATCTCGTAAACCACGCGCCGAAACCAATAATCGCCAACACCAAGCGCGATTCCTTCGCCCTCGCTGCCTAAGTAGCGACTCGCGAAGTGTCAGCCCGGGGCTGTTCCCGACCCGGATCCTGGCATCAGCTAGGGAACTAAACCTTGATCCCGGTCACGGGGTGAAGAGGGAAATCAAACAGTGACTGAGCCCGTTCCGGACTTGTCTGGGTGATCCGGAGGGCTGAGAAAATCGCACCAGACTGCACACGGAGAAGCCCTGGTTCCGCACCGTTGGACGCGGGTTCGATTCCCGCCATCTCCACTCATCCCATGTGGGCAGAGGCCCGGTGGTCGCGCGAGCGGCCGCCGGGCCTCTGTCATGCCGTGCCCGTCAGTCCCGCGCGCGGCGGCCGACCCCGGTCGCCGCGCACAGAGCCAGCGCCGTCGCCGCCGCCGTCACCGGCAGGACGAAGCCCAGGGCGGGGGAGGGGGCGTGGTCGGCGGTCCAGCCGGCGGTCGCCGAGCCGACCGCGATGCCGCCCAGGAGGGCGGTCACGGCCAGGGTCATGCCCTCGTTCAGCTGGGCGGGCGGGGTCAGCCGCTGGACCAGGGCCATGCCCGTGACCATCGTGGGGGCCGTCGCCATGCCCGCCACCAGGAGACCGGCGGCCAGCGCGAGGAGCGAACCCGTCCCGGACACGAGCAGCGGGGCCGCCATCAGAACCGTCATCGCCGCCAGACAGGCCCGCAGGCCGGCCGTGCGGCGGGCCCGGCCGTAGAGAAGGCCGGCCGCGCAGGAACCCGCCGCCTGGAGGGCCAGGACCGGGCCCGCGAGGGGGCCGTCCACGTACGCCAGGGTGGTCACCTCCATCGAGCCGAAGATCGCGCCCGTGGCCAGGAAGACCACCAGCAGCGACGGCATCCCGGGCGCGCGCAGCGGCGAGCCCGCGGCGGTGCGCGGGGCGACCGGCGGCTCGGTCGAGCGCTGGGCCGCGAAGAGCAGGACGCCCGTCAGGAAGAGGAGGGCCGCCGCCAGCGCGCCCGCCTCCGGGAAGAGCGCCGAGCAGAGCCCCGCCGCCAGCACCGGACCCAGCATGAAGCACAGCTCGTCGGCGGCCTGCTCGAAGGCGTTCGCCGTGTGCAGGGCGGCCGCGTCGCCGCGCAGCAGGTGCGCCCACCGGGCCCGGGACATGCCGCCCGTGTTCGGGGTGGTGGCGGTCAGCGCGATCGCGCAGAACAGCGCCCACGCGGGCGCGTGCCCGCGGACGCAGAGCAGCAGCGCCAGATGGCCCAGGGCGGCCAGGGCCGCGGCCGGGACGGCGACCCGGGCCTGCCCGTGCCGGTCGACCAGCCGGGCCACCCACGGCGCCGTCACCGCGCTCGCCACCAGCCCGGTCGCCGTGACCGAACCCGCCAGGGCGTACGAGTCGTACGCCGCCGAGATCATGATCACCTCGCTGACCCCGAACATCCCGGCCGGCAGCCGCGCGATCAGGTTCCCGGCGGTGAACGCGCGCGTGCCGGGGAGGGCGAAGAGCCGCAGGTACGGGTTGCGGGGCGCCTTCGCGCGCGGGCCGGCGGGACCGGCCGGGAGCGCGGCGGGGCGCTTGCGGTAGCGGGGGGCCAGGCCCGGGCCGGCGGGGGTGGGGACGAGGTGCTGCTGAGGCATGCCGCAAGGCTCCGGCCGGAGGGCCCGGGCCGTCCAACACCTGTACGGTCGCCATTCACGCACCTGTGTTGTTGAATGCGGCGGTGGTCACTCCGTACGACACCGAGCCCCGGCTGCTGCGCGCCTTCACCGCCGTCGCCGAGGAACTGCACTTCACCCGCGCCGCCGGACGGCTCTACGTCGCCCAGCAGGCGCTCAGCCGCGACATCCGGCGCCTGGAGCGCGAGCTGGGCGTCCAGCTCTTCGTACGGACCACCCGGCAGGTCGCGCTCACCCCGGACGGCGACCGGCTCCTGCCGTACGCCCGCCGCGTCCTCGACGCCCACGACGCGCTCCGCGACGCCTTCCGGGCCGAGCACCGCCCCCTCCTCGTCGACCTCAACTCGCCCGGCCTCGTCCAGGACCGCATCCTGCGCCGCGCCCGCGAACGCGCCCCCGAGCTGGAGCTGATGGCCCGCTTCGAGTCCGGCCTCACCGGCGCCGCGCGGGAGATCCTGGCCGGCCGGCTCGACGCCTCCTTCGGCCGGTACGGCGGCCTGGCGCCCGGCCTGCGGGCCCGGCTCGACGCGCAGTTCGTGCGGTACGAGGCGATGGCGGTGGTCCTGCCCGAGGACCACGCCCTCGCCGGACTGCCCGAGGTGCCGCTCGGCCGGCTCGCCGGCGAACGCCTCTACGCCGGCGCCGGCAACGACCGCACCCCCGAGTGGACCGACCTCGCCACCCGGCTCTTCGCCGGCCGCGGCATCCACCTCGCGCCGCCCGCGCCGCTCGCCGTCGGCAAGGAGGAGTTCCAGCGGATCATGGCCAAGCACCGGCACCCGGTGCTCGCCGTCACCGGCTTCCCGCCCATGCCCGGCTGCGTCCTGCGCCCCCTCGTCGACCCCGTCCCGCTCTCGCCCGTCAGCCTCGTGTGGCGCAAGGGCCTGCGCCACCCCGGCCTCGACGCCCTCCGCGCGGCCGCCGCCGAACTCGGCGAGCGGGAGGGCTGGCTGGAACGCCCGCCCGGCTCCTGGCTGCCGGACGGCGAGCCGGGGGTCCCGGAGGCGCGGTGAGGGAACCCGCTCACACCGTCCGTCCCGTCCGGGTGAGGGCAAGGTTCCGTCGACGACACCTCACGGCACGGCCATGAAACGCGGCCTTCCTAGCGTCGGCACCACCGGGATCCGAGACGGGATCCGACACCGTGGAGGTGCGAGATGGGCGGGCGCTGGATCGACGTGTGGGAGCCGGAGGACGAGACCTTCTGGCGGGAGAAGGGCGAACGGATCGCCAAGCGGAACCTCGCCTTCTCCGTCCTCTCCGAACACATCGGCTTCTCCGTCTGGAGCCTGTGGTCGGTGATGGTCCTGTTCATGGGACCCGAGTACGGCATCGACCCCGCCGGGAAGTTCTTCCTCATCGCCACCGCGACCTTCGTCGGTGCGCTGATCCGCATCCCGTACACCTTCGTCGTCGCCCGCTTCGGCGGGCGCAACTGGACGGTCTTCAGCGCCCTGCTGCTGCTCCTGCCGACCGGCTTCGCCTACGCGGTGATGGAACCGGGCACGTCCTACTCCACCTTCGTCCTGGTGGCGGCGCTCACCGGCGTCGGCGGCGGCAACTTCGCCTCCTCCATGACCAACATCAACGCCTTCTTCCCGCTGCGGAAGAAGGGCTGGGCGCTCGGCCTCAACGCGGGCGGCGGCAACATCGGCGTCCCCGTCGTCCAGCTCGTCGGCCTCCTCGTCATCGGCACCGCCGGCGCGATGCACCCGAGGATCGTGCTCGGCGTCTACCTGCCGCTCATCGTGGTCGCCGCCGTCTGCTCCGCGCTCTTCATGGACAACCTCACGCCCGTGAAGAACGACACCGGCGCCTTCCGCGAGGCCGTCCGGGCCCGCCACACCTGGATCATGGCCTTCCTGTACATCGGCACCTTCGGCTCCTTCATCGGCTACAGCTTCGCCTTCGGCCTCGTCCTCCAGACCCAGTTCGGCCGCACCCCGCTCCAGGCCGCCTCGCTCACCTTCATCGGCCCCCTGCTCGGCTCCCTCATCCGCCCCTTCGGCGGCTCCCTCGCCGACAGGCACGGCGGCGCCCGCATCACCCTCGCCACCTTCGCCGCGATGTCCGCCGCGACCGGCATCGTCATCTGGGCCTCCGTCATCGAGTCGCTCGCCGTCTTCCTCGTCGGCTTCATCGCCCTCTTCGTCCTCAGCGGCCTCGGCAACGGCTCCACCTTCAAGATGATCCCGGCGATCTTCCTCGCCCAGGGGCACCGCAAGGGCCTGAGCGGCGAGCCCGCGGAGGCGTACGGACGGCGGCTCTCCGGGGCCTCCATGGGCCTCATCGGGGCCATCGGCGGCCTCGGCGGCCTCGGCATCAACCTCGCCTTCCGGCAGTCCTTCCAGACCGTCGGCAGCGGCACCGGCGCCTTCGTCGCCTTCCTCGCCTTCTACGCCGCCTGCATGGCCGTCACCTGGGCGGTATACCTTCGCCGCCCGCCCGTCGTCCCCGACACCGCCGAGTCCGCCGAAGAGCCGGAGCACCGGCCCGGATACGCGGAGGTGTGAGCCGGGGTGCAGGGCGCGTACCGTAACGACCAGGAAATACGCGTGAACCCCGACCGTCACGCGTCCGCGCCACTCTCGATGCCCATGGACCAGCACGAACACGGACCCCTGGCCGGCTTCACGGTCGGTGTCACCGCGGCCCGGCGCGCGGACGAACTCATCGCCCTGCTGCGCCGGCGCGGCGCGGCCGTCGTGCACGGCCCCGCGCTGCGGATCGTCCCGCTCGCCGACGACACCGAACTCCTCGACGCCACCAAGGAGATCATCGGCGACACGCCGGACGTCGTCGTCGCCACCACCGCGATCGGCTTCCGCGGGTGGGTCGAGGCGGCCGAGGGCTGGGGGTACGGCTCCGAACTCCTCGACGCGCTGCGCGGGGTCGAACTCCTCGCCCGCGGGCCCAAGGTCAAGGGTGCCGTGCGGGCCGCCGGGCTCACCGAGACCTGGTCGCCCTCCTCCGAGTCCATGGCCGAGGTCCTCGACCGGCTCCTCGCCGAGGGCGTCGACGGGCGGCGGATCGCCGTCCAGCTCCACGGCGAACCGCTCCCCGGCTTCGTCGAGGCGCTCGTCGCGGCCGGGGCGACGGTGCTGGGCGTGCCGGTGTACCGGTGGATGCCGCCGGAGGACCTCGGGCCGCTCGACCGGCTCCTCGACGCGGTGCTCTCCGGCTCCGTCGACGCGGTCGCCTTCACCAGCGCGCCGGCGGCGGCGTCGCTCTTCGCGCGGGCGGCGGAGCGGGGGGTGCGGGACCGGGTCGTCGAGGCGCTGCGGCACGAGGTGCTCACGGTGTGCGTGGGGCCCGTGACGGCCCTCCCGCTCCAGGCCGAGGCCATCCCGACGCACCAGCCCGAACGGTTCCGCCTCGGGCCGCTCGTGCAGCTGCTCTGCACCGAGCTGCCCGCGCGGTCCCGGGTGCTGCCCGTCGCCGGACACCGGCTGGAGATCCGGGGCCACGCGGTGCTCGTCGACGGCGAGCTGCGCCCCGTGCCGCCCGCCGGCATGGCCCTCCTCGACCGGCTGGCCCACCGGCCCGGCTGGGTCGTCTCCCGGGCGGACCTGCTGCGGGTGCTGCCGGGGGCGGGGCGGGACGAGCACGCGGTCGAGACGGCGATGGCGCGGCTCCGGGTGTCGCTGGGGGCGGCCAAGCTGATCCAGACCGTGGTCAAGCGGGGCTACCGCCTCTCCCTGGACCCCCTGGCCGACGACCCGACCCCCTGACCACCCCCCGCCCGTGCGGGCCGCGCCCCGTCGCCCCCTTGGTGCGGGCTGCGCCCCGTCGTCCCTGCGGGCTGCGCCCCGGCGTCTCTGTGGGCAGGCGTCCCGCTGGGGCGGGACGGGTGGGCACAGGGACGGCGCCCTCTGCCGGGCCTAGGCTTTCCGGGCCTGGGCCCGCACCCCTTGTACGGCTCCGTACGGGTGCGGGTTCAGGCCCGGTCGCGGAGGCACCGCTAAGGGTGCGGTTCCGTTGTGCCCACCCTCCCCCAAGGACTTCGTCCAGGGGGGACCCCCAGCCCCTTGCGGAACGCCTGCCCACAACGCAACGGCGGCGCGGCGGCACCGCAACCAGCCCCGCCGGGCGCAGCCCACAACGAAACGGCGGCGCAGCCCGCGACGGGGCGGCGGGTGCGGAACGCCTGCCCACAACGGAGCGGCGGGCGCAGCCCACAATGAAACGGCGGGTGCGGCTCGGGGTGGCGGGGTAGCGTGGAGGGGTGATCGATGGGGTGGGGGTCAGGGAGGGGCGGGCGGAGGACGCCGCCGCGCTCGCGGACGCGCTCGCGCGGAACCGGGCGCACATGCGCGCCACGGAGCCGTACCGGCCCGAGCGGTACTACACGGCCGAGGCCCAGGCCGAGCGCCTGGCCGACGGCGGCCGCCGGTGGTTCGCCGTCCGCGCCGACGGGCGGATCGTCGGCGCCGCGATCCTCTCCGGCATCGTCCTCGGACCGTTCCGCAGCGCCTCCCTCGGGTACTGGGTCGACGGCGAGCACACCGGCCGCGGCATCGCCTCCGCCCTCGTCGCCGAGGTGCTGCGCGCCTCGCGGGACGGACTGGGGCTGCACCGGATCGAGGCGTCGACCCTGCTGGACAACCACGCCTCGCAGCGCGTCCTCGCCAAGGCCGGGTTCGAGCGGATCGGGACCGCCCCCCGGTACCTGCACATCGCCGGCGCCTGGCGCGACCACCACCTCTTCCAGCGGATCCTGCACGATCAGGACCCGCCCCGCGCCTGACACGGCGGCCACCGGTGGCGTACCTTTGACGGCTGCCCAGTGCACGTCAGAAGGGGGCCTTAGTGGCCGCGCAGGAAGCCGTCGACACGGTCAGAGACCGTGAGATCGGCGTCGAGCAGGAACATCTGGACCAGGTCTACCGCCGCCTGGAGGAGAAGATCCACGAGGCGGAGTTCCTGATGAACGACGCCGCCCGGAAGGGGCACGTCGGCACGCCCGGCGCCCTCGCCGAGCGCGACGCCCAGGTCTTCCGGGCCGGCATCCACCTCAACCGGCTCAACAACGAGTTCGAGGACTTCCTGTTCGGCCGGATCGACCTGCTGTACGGGAAGGACGGGGTCAAGGGGCCCGACGGCGCGTACACCTCCGTGGAGCCCGCCGAGGACGCCATCCGGCCCGACAACACCGCCGACATCGGCGAGACCCTGCACATCGGCCGCATCGGCGTCCTCGACGCCGACTACTCCCCGCTCGTCATCGACTGGCGCGCCCCGGCCGCCGCCCCCTTCTACCGGTCCACGCCCGTCGAGCCGGGCCGGGTCGTCCGCCGCCGGGTGATCCGGTCGAAGGGCCGCCGGGTCCTCGGCGTCGAGGACGACCTGATGCGCCCCGAGCTGAAGGCCACCCTCGACGGCGCCGAGCTGCCCGTCATCGGCGACGGCGCCCTCATGGCCGCGCTCGGGCAGGCCCGTTCGCACACCATGCGGGACATCGTCTCGTCCATCCAGGCGGAGCAGGACCTCGTCATCCGCGCCCCCGCCGCCTCCGTCACGTACGTCGAGGGCGGCCCGGGCACCGGGAAGACCGCCGTGGCGCTGCACCGGGCCGCGTACCTGCTCTACCAGGACCGCAGGCGGTACGCGGGCGGCATCCTCATCGTCTCGCCGACCCCGCTGCTCGTCTCGTACACCGAGGGCGTGCTGCCCTCCCTCGGCGAGGAGGGGCAGGTCGCGATCCGGGCGCTGGGCAACCTGGTCGACGGCGCCGAGGCCGACGCGTACGACGAGCCGGCCGTCTCCCGGGTCAAGGGGTCGTCGCGGATGCTCGCGGTGCTCCGCAAGGCCGCGCGCGGCGCCCTGGAGGGCCCGGACACGCCGAAGCTGCTCCGGGTCGTCGCCTTCGGGCGCCGGCTCGAACTGGAGGAGGGCGAGCTGCGGCGGATCCGGCAGAACGTGCTCTCCGGCACCGCCCCCGTCAACCTGCTCCGGCCCCGCGCCCGCCGGCTCCTCCTCGACGCGCTCTACGCCAAGTCGGGCGCCGCGGGCCGGCACAGCGACCCCGAGCTCGCCGCCGAGCTGCGCTCCTCCTTCGACGAGGACGTCTCCACCGAGGACTCCTTCCTCGGCTTCCTCGACGCCTGGTGGCCCGAGCTGGCCCCCCGTCAGGTCCTGGACGCCATGGCCGACGAGAAGCGGCTCGGCCGCTGGGCCCGCCGGGTCCTCAACCCCGGCGAGGTCCGCCGGATCGCCCGCTCGCTGCGCCGCCCCGGCCTCTCCGTCCACGACGTGGCCCTCCTCGACGAGCTGCACACCCTGCTCGGCGCCCCCGCCCGGCCGCGCAAGAAGCGGGAGTACGACCCGCTGGACCAGCTCACCGGCCTGGAGGAGCTGATGCCGGTGCGGGAGGAGACCCAGCGCGAGCGGGCCGAGCGGCTCGCCGCCGAGCGGACCGAGTACGCGCACGTCATCGTCGACGAGGCGCAGGACCTCACGCCCATGCAGTGGCGGATGGTCGGCCGCCGCGGCCGGCACGCCACCTGGACGGTCGTCGGCGACCCGGCCCAGTCCTCCTGGTCCGACCCGGACGAGGCGGCCGCCGCCCGCGACGAGGCGCTCGGCTCCCGGCCGCGCCGCCGCTTCGAGCTGACCGTGAACTACCGCAACCCGGCGGAGATCGCCGAGCTGGCCGCCAAGGTGCTCGCCCTCGCCATGCCGGGCAAGGAGTCCCCGCGGGCGGTCCGCTCGACCGGCGTCGAGCCCCGGTTCGTCGCCGTCGGCAAGGGCGACGACCTGGCCGGAACCGTGCGGTCCGAGGCGGAGCGGCTGCTCGCCGAGGTGGAGGGCACGGTCGGCGTGGTCGTCGCCATGGACCGGCGCGGGGAGGCCGCCCGCTGGCTCGACGGCCTGGGCGACCGGGTGGTCGCGCTCGGCTCGCTGGAGGCGAAGGGCCTGGAGTACGACGCCACCCTCGTCGTCTCGCCGGCCGAGATCGCCGACGAGTCCCCGGCCGGCCTGCGGGTGCTGTACGTGGCCCTCACCCGTTCGACGCAGGCGCTGACCGTCCTCGCGGGGGAGCGGGACCTGCCGGACGGGGCGGGCGTCCCGGACCTCCTGCGGGACTGACCGAAAGTCGTCCCGCGCCGGGGGAATCGCCTCCGGGGGGTGTTTGTTAGCCTTGTCGTGACACCGGCTCGATCCAAGCCCCCGGGCCCAACCTTCGTCCCTCAGAGGGACCACTTGCCGCGAGGCGAGCATGGCGGGTCGGTGTCACTTAGACGTACATACGAAGTTGAGGCCCCGGTCGTCTTCCGATGACCGGGGCCTCTTCTGTTGTTCCCGCAACTCTCGTATGGTGGAAACTACTTTCCGAAAACAAAATGACCGCATTACCTGCTACCGGCAGGTAGGTGCGACCATCGGAGGGCGTCGCCGGGCAACCAGCCGGGGCGGCGTAGCAACGAAGCTAGGGAAAGCAGAGGAACCCGGCCATGGCAACGGCGCCCAGCGTCTCGTACTCGATGACGGTCCGCCTGGAGGTGCCCGCGAGCGGCACCGCCGTCTCGCAGCTCACCGCGGCGGTCGAGTCCCACGGAGGCTCCGTCACCGGCCTCGACGTCACCGCCTCCGGCCACGAGAAGCTCCGGATCGACGTCACCGTCGCCGCGACCTCCACCGCGCACGCCGACGAGATCGTCGAGCGGCTGCGGGGCATCGAGGGCGTCGTCCTCGGCAAGGTCTCCGACCGGACGTTCCTGATGCACCTCGGCGGCAAGATCGAGATGGCGTCCAAGCACCCCATCCGCAACCGCGACGACCTCTCGATGATCTACACCCCGGGCGTCGCCCGCGTGTGCATGGCGATCGCCGAGAACCCCGAGGACGCCCGCCGCCTCACCATCAAGCGCAACTCGGTCGCCGTCGTCACCGACGGCTCCGCCGTCCTCGGCCTCGGCAACATCGGCCCGAAGGCCGCCCTGCCCGTCATGGAGGGCAAGGCCGCCCTCTTCAAGCGCTTCGCCGGCATCGACGCCTGGCCGATCTGCCTGGACACCCAGGACACCGACGCCATCGTCGAGATCGTGAAGGCGATCGCCCCCGGCTTCGCGGGCATCAACCTGGAGGACATCTCCGCGCCCCGCTGCTTCGAGATCGAGGCCCGGCTCCGCGAGGCCCTGGACATCCCGGTCTTCCACGACGACCAGCACGGCACCGCCATCGTCGTCCTCGCCGCCCTCACCAACGCCCTCCGGGTCGTCGGCAAGGGCATCGGGGACGTCCGGGTCGTCATGTCCGGCGCCGGCGCGGCCGGCACGGCCATCCTGAAGCTGCTGATCGCCGCCGGCGTGAAGCACGCCGTCGTCGCCGACATCCACGGCGTCGTCCACGCCGGCCGCGAGGACCTGGTGGACGCCCCGGCCGACTCGCCGCTGCGCTGGATCGCCGACAACACCAACCCCGAGGGCGTCACCGGCACCCTCAAGCAGGCCGTGGTCGGCGCCGACGTCTTC
The DNA here is from genome assembly GCF_040636735.1 of Streptomyces sp. NPDC035033. Classification (NCBI taxonomy): domain Bacteria; kingdom Bacillati; phylum Actinomycetota; class Actinomycetes; order Kitasatosporales; family Streptomycetaceae; genus Streptomyces; species Streptomyces sp. NPDC035033. The sequence continues at coordinate 18,632 of NZ_JBEZUZ010000115.1, forward strand.
ATCGGCGTCTCCGCCCCGAACCTGCTGGGCGCCGAGGACGTGGCCGCGATGGCCGAGGACTCGATCGTGTTCGCGCTCGCGAACCCGGACCCGGAGGTCGACCCGGCCGCCGCGCGGCAGACCGCCGCCGTGGTCGCCACCGGCCGCTCGGACTTCCCGAACCAGATCAACAACGTCCTGGTCTTCCCCGGCGTCTTCCGCGGCCTGCTCGACGCGCAGTCCCGGACGGTGAACACCGAGATGATGCTCGCCGCCGCCAGCGCGCTCGCGGACGTCGTCACCGAGGACGAGCTGAACCCGAACTACATCATCCCGTCCGTCTTCAACGACAAGGTCGCGGGCGCCGTGGCCGGGGCGGTCCGCAACGCCGCGAAGGCGGCGGGCGCGGGCGCCTGAGGCCCCGGGGAGCCCCCGCGGAGCCCCGCGCGAGCGTGTCGCGATTCGCGGAGCCGTAAACCCGCCTTTAGGGTGGCTTTTCGGCTCCGCACCGTTTGCGGGGAGTCGACGCTACGTCACCACCAGAGGGATCCGGCGCTTTTCGTGTGACCCCATGGGGTGCCGGATTGGCGTTCCCGCCGCTGGTGGGGGCAGGATGCTCCCCCGAGGACTTCGTCCAGGGGGGACCCCCAGGGCGCGAGGGATCACGAGAGGCAGACCCGGTTCCGGGGACTGTCCGAGGCCCCTGGCAGCATCGGCTTCGATCTCACGCCTCACAGGCAAGAAGAACACGGGAGTAACAACATGAACCGCAGTGAGCTGGTGGCCGCGCTGGCCGATCGCGCCGAGGTGACCCGCAAGGACGCCGACGCCGTGCTGGCCGCCCTCGCCGAGACCGTCGGTGAGGTCGTCGCCAAGGGCGACGAGAAGGTCACCATCCCCGGCTTCCTGACCTTCGAGCGCACCCACCGTGCCGCTCGCACCGCTCGTAACCCGCAGACCGGCGACCCGATCAACATCCCGGCCGGTTACAGCGTGAAGGTCTCCGCGGGCTCCAAGCTCAAGGAAGCCGCCAAGGGCAAGTAAGCGGCCTGTAGGCGCACGAAAAGGGCGGCCACCCCCTCGGGGGTGGCCGCCCTTCCGTTCGTACGGCAGAAGGCCGGCGGGGCCTTTCCGGGCGGGAGGGCCCTGCGTGCCGGGGAGGACGGCCTCGCCGCGGATCCGGTGGTCGCCGGCCCCGCCGGCGGCGGAGACCTCGCCGGTCAGCACCGTCGCGCCGTCCGCGAGCTCCACGACCGTGCCCAGCAGCGGGTGGGCGGGGGCCGGGGGCGCCA
>NZ_JBEZUZ010000116.1:0-19699 GCF_040636735.1 Streptomyces sp. NPDC035033
TGGACGGCACCACGGGTGGGAATCGATACGCTTCGGTCGTATCCGACCGGGAAGGACAGTGACGTGTTCGGACGTCGCAAGAAGAGCGGTGCCGCGTACGCCACCGCGTGCGCGCGGTTGCGCAGGCCCAGTCGCGCCATCATGGCCGCCAGGATGTTCTTGATGGTGCGTTCCGAGTAGCTGAGCTTCTCGGCTACCGCGGCGGTGTCCAGCCCGTCGGCGAGCAGCCTGAGCACGGCGACCTCCCGGGTCGAGAAACCGGCCAGGGCCAGACCCCTGGGCTCCAGGACGTCCCGCTGCACGGCTTTGACCTGGTCTATGAGCGCGCGCACGTAGATGCCCGGCAGTTCGGCGCGGCCCGCCCGGGCGCCCCAGACCGCCTGCCGGATCCGGGGCATCGTGACCTGCCGGCGGACGAGGAAGGACACCAGTCCGCTGCTCAGGGCCTGGATCAGCTGGCGTTCGGTGATGTCGTCGGCGACCAGCACGATCCGCATGCCCGGTTCGACGGCTTCGTCGCCGGCCTGCTGCATGCGGCTGAGCACCTCGTCGGTGACTTCGGTGGTGAGGAAGAGGCACACCTCCGCCTCCGCCCTGCGTTCCTTCGGCAGGACCGTGACGTGTCCGGCGTCGCGCAGGTAGGTCTCGACCCCGTGACGGGTGAGCGCGTCATCCGCATCGACGGCCATCAGCAGCGTGGTAACGGGCTGGTCGGGGGGCAGCAAGGGGCTCTCCTTCGCATGCGTGCGATCAGGATGACGTGCGAGCGGGATCGGGACCGGGAGGAAGAGCGTAGAGCCCGGCGGGCCGACTCAGGAGGGGATCGGCCGACGGTGGGGTCCGCAGCGGGTGACGGGCGCCCTTTCGTACCGCCCGGGAAGGCCGTGGGGGCAGGACGGGCACCGGTCCCGGGGCGCGTGGCGGCGGGTCGGGCGCGGGCGCGCCGGTCATCTCGGCCGGAGGACCACGGGCAGGGCGCGGAAGCCGTGGGCGATGAACGACTCGACGGGTCTCAGCTCCTCCTCGGGAACGCCCAGCCGGAGGTCGGGGAAGGCCGCGAAGAGGGCGGGCAGGGCGGCGGCCGCCTCCGCTCGGGCCAGCGGGGCGCCGAGGCAGCGGTGGACCCCGTGTCCGAACGCCAGGTGGTCCTTGTTCGGGCGGTCGAGGACGAACATGCCCGCGGTGAAGCCGTAGTGCTGCGGATCCCACCCGGCGGCCCCGTACGACACCACGACGGCGTCCCCCCGGGAGATGACCGTGCCGTCCGGCAGCTCGATGTCCTCGACGGCGTAGCGCAGCGGCAGGTGCGCGACGCTCGGCGCCCATCGGAGGGTCTCCTCGACGACGTCGTCCCAGTCGACCGCTCCGGTCCGCAGGAGCTCGCGGTCGTGCTGGTGGGTCAGGAGCGCGTGCACGGCGTTGACGATGAGGTTGGCCGTGGTCTCGTACCCGGCCGACAGGACGAGCAGCAGGGTGTCGACCAGCTCTTGCTCCGACAGGCCCTCGCCTTCGTCCCGGGTCGCCACGAGGTCGCTGGTGAGGTCGTCGCCGGGCCGGGCGCGCTTGGTCTCGATCAGCTCGCCCAGGAGGTCGTGGAGGAGCTTCTGGTGGGCGACCGTCTCTTCCGGGGAGGCGTTGGTGGCGAACACGCCGTCGACGGCCCGGCAGTGCTGGGAGCGAAGTCCTTCGGGAACGCCGAGCAGCTCGCAGATCACCCGGAGCGGCAGTGGCCGGGCGAGGGTTTCACGGAGGTCGACGACGGCGCCGGGCGGGGTGTGCGCGAGGTCGGCCAGCAGTTCCCCGGTGATGCGGGCGATCCTGGGGCGCATGGCCCGAGTGCGGTGCGCGGTGAACGCCGGCGCCACCAGGCGGCGCAGCCGCGCGTGGTCGGCCCCGTACGCCGTGAACATGTTGACGACCGCCACCCACGTGTACAGGGACCAGCTCGGGTCCACTTCGCCGTCGCGGAACGCCGGCCAGTGCTGCCGGGGGTCTTTGGACACGCGGTCGTCGGTCAGCAGGCCCTTGATCAGCTGGTGGGAGAGGACCAGCCAGGCGTCGACCCCTCCGGGCAGGGTGACGCGGACGACGGGGCCGCGCGCCCGCAGCCGCTCCACTTCTCCCTTGATGTCCTGACCGGTCGGATCGATGGTGACGGGTGTGTCCACGGGAGTCTCCTGAGGGGGCGCTGATCCGGTGCGTCCGGGTGCGGATCCGTGCCGGGGCGGTGCGCGTCCCGCTCTCGGAAGCGAACGCGCGGGGGCGGTCGGGACGCCGGGCGTTCTCCCAGGTATAGGGGGGTGGACGGGTGTTCGGTCGCGTCACCCGGCATCCGCTGCCTCTTCGCTTCCCGCCCGCTACCCGTAAGGGCGATCCGTCCGCCGTGACCACCGCGCGGTCGTGGATCAGGTGCCGTCGGGGAGTTCGGCCGAGACGGTCTCCACCGGCCGCTGAACGGTGCGGGGCGGCGTGTCGGAGTCGGTCGGCGACGCCTCCTCCGGGTCGGCGGGGGGAGCGTCGGCGAACGGGTCGGTCGCCGTCTCCGGCGGCTCGTTCTCCTCCTCGTCCGCCGCGTCGGCGGCGGCCGCGATGGCTTCCGCCAGCGGAACGGGCTCCATCATCATGCTGACCGGTGCGGTCGGGTTCACGTACAGCCGGTGCTCCGGCGGCAGTTGGTCCACGAGTTCGGGCACGCCGAGCACGCGGAAGGCGAACGGGCCGGCGGCGCGCGCGTACGCGGGTGAGGAGTACACGGGCACCACCGGGTGGCCCTCGACGGTGGTGGTGGCCAGCAGGTCGCCCGAGGGGTCGCTGAACACCGCCACTTGGGCCGCGGCGAGCCGGGCCGGGACGTCCTCGGCGGGGCCGTAGCCGGTGACCGCCCGCTGGAGGGCGCGGTCCACCGGGTCCAGCGGGTCCGGCAGACCGAGGGCGGCGGGGGACGGCCGGTACTCCTCGTTCTCCCGCCACTCCACCGGTTCGCCGTCCTCGTCGGTGCGCCATTCGCCGGTGACCGCCCAGAGCGGGGGCACGCCCTCCCCTTCCCACTGCGGGTCGACGAGGCCGATCCAGTGGTCGGGCGCGAGTTTGGCGGCCTGCCGCAGGCTGTCGGGGAGTTCCGGCAGGCCGGTGGCGTCGCCGGTGTCGGGGTCCGGAGGGCTGCTGTCGGTCATGCTCGGCTCCTGGCTGGTCGCGGATCCGGACGGGGGTCGCCGGGCGGCCGCGGGACGCGCGCCCGGGACGTGGGCAGGGCCAGTGTGGAGGAGCCGGGGCACGCCGGTGCTCGCGCGCGGGAGCGCGCTGCCCCATCGGTCCGTCGCATCGGGGTCGGAAGGGACGGGCCGGCGCGTGTCCGGACGGGCGGCGGTCCTTCGCGTCACGGGACGAAATCCGCCCAGGGGGACGCGGTCGCGTCCGGCTCGGTGACCGTTCCGACGGCCAGCGCGCCGTGGAGCCGGGGGTGGGGCATGAACAGGACCTCGGCGGAGCTCGCCCGCACCGTGCGGCCGGTCGCCCTGGCGAGCGCCGACGGCAGGGCTCCTCGGGCCGCGTGGGGGGCCACGAGCAGGATTCCTCGTCCGCTCGTCAGGCCCAGGAGGTCGGGGTCGGCGGCGACGGTGCGGGCGAAGGAGTCGAAGGAGAGCGGAATGCCGCGGCCGTCCGGGCCCCGCCCCTGGACGGCCCGGCCGTCGGGGGTGAGCGTGAGGACGACGACGAACGGCTGTCCGGCGCTGCCGTACGGGGGATTCACCGCGCGGCCCACCGGTTCGGCCGTCAGAGCGGGCCGCCCGTCGTGGCCGGTCGTGCGCCGCAGGGTGAACTCCTGCAGGTCGCCCGGAGCGAGTCGTGCCTCCGCGTGCTCGGGCCGGGCGCCGCTGGACAGGTAGTACAGGCCGGCGGCCGGCCCGTGCGCTTCCTGCCGCAGGCGGACGACCGTGAGGCCGGGGGGCGCGGTGTCCTGGGGCGGGTCCTCCATGACCGGCAGCACGGGCCTCCTCATCCGTATCGTGACGGAGGGCCGCTCGGTCCTCGTCGCCGGTCGCGGCGCCCGGCCGCCGACCTCCTGGCGGACGGTCGGCATGGAGGCGTAGGAGGACTCCACGGCCAGGGCCGCGCCGAGGCTCCGCGAGAAGAGGTCGGCGACCGTGCGCACGCGTTCGTCCGCGCGGAAATCGAGCATGCCCGTCCGCTGCCCGGCGACGGAGATCTCGGGGTAGTCGGGGAACTGCCATCCGTCCGAACTCCGCCACGGGCGCAGTTCGGCCCACAGGCGCAGTTCCCGGGCCAGTTCGGTCGCCATCTCGCGTATGCGGGCGGTCTGCCGGTCGCTCAGTTCGCGGCCGTCGTCGCCGAACTCCACGACGAGCTCCGCGCCCGGCCGGCGGGCACCGCCGGTGGGACCGCCCGCCTCACCGGCGTGCCCGGCGGCCGCCGTCCCGTTCTCGCCCGAGAGGTTGAGCGAGGAGAACAACCGGTCCAGGCCCTCCGACCGGGAGAGGACGAGACGGCGGAGCGCCCGGAGCACGTCCGGGTCGGGGCCGGGGGGAGGCGTGACGGGCTGGGGCGCGGCGCCGGCGCGGAAGAGCCACCACCGGGGTCCGTCGTCGACGTGGAAGCCGGGGCGGAGTGCGGTGCGGCGCACGGTGAGCCGGCTGTCGACCTGGTCGGTGACGGCCCACACCGGTGTGTGGCGGCCGCTGGGGTCGGCGAGGGCGTCGGCGATCTGCTGGGCGAGCGGGCGCCTCCCGTCGAAGGGGGCGGCGGCGCGGTCGATGAGGAGCACGATGCCCGAGCCCTCGCGGGCGACGGGGTCGCGGCGCACGAGCGCGCCGAACTTCCGGCCCGTCAGCGTGATGGTCCCGGAGCGGGTGGGCACGTCCACCCTGCGTCCGTCGCCGGTGAAACGGTAGAAGGTGACCGGGCGGGCCCCGGTGGGCCACGGTACGAGGAGCCCGGCGCCCAGCGTGGTCTCGCGGCCGCCCTGGATCCGGTGGACGCGGAAGTCGCCCCTGGTGCCGAGCGCGCGCGCGTGCGGCTCCTCCGCGGCCCAGAGCGCCGGGGCGAGGCCCGCGCGGCCGATGACCCGGTGCCGGGCGTCCACCACGGCGTGCAGGACGAGGTCGGTCTCGGCGGTGCGGGCGCCCGGGTCGCCGAGGAGGCGCGGCGGCCGGAAGGCCCCGTCCTCGGGCGTGACCAGCATCCAGTCGCCGGCCGGCTCGCCGGGGCGCAGGACCCGCACGATCCGGGTGACGCGGTCCCGGCCGGTCTGGAGCTCCACCCGCCCGGTGGGGGCCCAGACGGGACGCTGGAAGCGCGAGGCCAGGACGCGGGCGAGCCGCTCGCCGGCGTTCGCCCCGCCGTGCGTGCCGACCACGACCAGGGGAACTCCGGCCGGGAGCGCCTCCACGCGGGGGTCGGCGAGCGATCCCCGTCCGGGCGGGAGCGGCTGCTCGAGCCGGTCCGCGCCCTGGAGCAGGACGGACGTCCCGTCCGGCTGCAACTGTGCCCAGACCGGGAAGGGCGCGGGGCCGCCCGCCAGGGCCCAGGGCGCGGGACGGGACACCAGCGGACCCCGTACGGCGCCGGGGAGCTCCTCCAGGGTGAAGAGACGGCTCGTCAGGACCTCGGTCTCCCTGGCGGGCGGCGGCGCGGAGAGGGCCGAGACCGGAGCGTCGGCGGAGATCGCCGGGTGGTCGGCGACGGCTTCGGGGACGCCGTCGACCGGACCGTGTCCGCCCGGCCTGAACACGCGCCACCGGGGCGGCGCCGGCCGCACCGGAGCGGCGTCCGTCCGGGGGGCCGCCTCCCGGCCGGTGTCGGCCGCGGGACTCACGGGGGCGACGTCGTCGAAGAGCGACACCAGTCCGGCGGTCGGGTGCTCGTGGAGGTAGGTGCGGCCGTCCGGGGCGTACGTCTCGGCTCCGTAGGCGTCCGCGAAACGCTGGGCGAACTCGCTCCCCCCGGGCGCGCCGTCGGGGTCCGCCGGCGGGGAGGCGGTGCCGCCCGCACCGCACGCGGCGAGGATGACCGGTCGCGGTGGGGCGTCCGGCGCCGTCAGCGCGGCGGTGCGGCGGCGGGCGAAGGAGGCGAGCTCCTCGGGCGTGACGTGCAGGTCCCGGCCGCCGGCGGAGAGCACCACCGTGCCGGCGGCTCCGTGCACGGCCATGACCAGCGCGTCGGCGGACCAGGGGGTGCGGAGGGCGGTGCCGGGACCCCGTCGGCCCCGGTACCCGGCCGCGGCCACCCGGGGCAGCTCGCCGGCCCTGCGGCGGGCGCCGTTCAGGTCGGAGTCGTGGAACGAGGCGAAGCCGACGGTCGCTCCGCGGCTGTCGTGGAGGGGGGTCGTGGCCACGGCGGCGTCGGGAACGCGGCGCTCCTCTCCGTCGGAGGTACGGCCCGTGACCGCCGGCGGTCGTCCGGGGCCGGGCGCCGACAGCGCGCGGATCCGGCTCGCGGGGGTGGCCCCGGGCGGCGTCGCCGGGGCGGCGGCCTCGGCCTCGGTCGTGGTCGTGGTTTCGCGCGTACCGGATTCCTCCGTGTCGTGCGGCACGGGGAGGGCGGCCGCCGCCGGTTCCGCGGAGGCGTGGTCGTCCTGCGGAGCGGGGGGCGGGGGGTCGTCGGCCGGCGCGGGCGCCGCCGGTCCGCCGGCCGGCGTCGTGGGCCCGGGGGACGGGGAGGGTGCCGCGGAGGCCGGGACGGCGGCCCGGGCCCGTCGTGCGGCCTCCACTGCGGCGATCAGCCGATCGGCCTGGTCCGCGGGCAGGTAGAGGCTGGCGGCGAAGGGATGGAACTCGACGGCCAGGCCACGCGGCCCGGCTGACGGCAGGTCGACGGACATGCGCCAGCGCAGCCGGTCGAGGAACACCTTGCGGAACGCGCGGCCGGTGGTCTTGCGGCCGCTCTGGTTGCCGCTCTTGCCGCCTCCGCTGCGACCGGAACCGGTGCGACCGGTCTCGCCCTGGAGGCCCAGTCCCTCGGTCGCGGTGTTCAGGGCGCCCCGCGCACGCGGGTCCGGCACGCCGCGGAGGTCGCCCTGGGTGGTGCGTCCGGTCAGCGCCAGGCTGCCGCCGAGTGTGCGGCTCTGTTCCACCTTGGCCTCGTCCTGCGACTGCTGGACGTTCTTGACGATGACTCCGGGCAGTTCGGCGGCCGTCCCGTCCGGCTCCTCCTCCACGCGAGCGTCGAGGAGGTCGAGGCCGACGACGAGTTCGACCCCCTGGGTCCACGCCCACTGGGGTATCTCGAGGCGGACGGCGACGCTGTGGCCCAACAGCAGCTCGGGCAGTCGATTGCCGATCCACGTGCTGGTGAGGGCGGTCGCCAGCCGGTTGCGCAGCCGGTCGCGTCCGCCCTCCCAGGAATGCGGGGCGAGCGGGACGCGGAAGACCGGATGGTAGCCGTCGAACAACTGCTCCGCGGCGTGCCGGAGCCGGGTCGCCCCGGCAACCGTCCCGACGACCGCCTCCCGGAGGATCTCCCCGTCCAGGGCGGCGGCGGGAGCGAGCTCGGTCGAGGGGCCGAGCCACACCGGTGCGGTGACCGTGAGCTCCGGGAGCACGGCCTGTTCCGTCCCCTCTCCGGCGGCCGGCCTGAGCAGTTGCTCGGGATAGGCCAGGGTGAAGGACTGCGGCTCGCGGCTGCTGACCGGAACGCGGGTGGACCGGCCGATCGTCGGGAGCAGCGTCCCCAGCGCTCGTACCGGCAGGGGCGCGAGGGAGAGGAAGGGCAGCGAGACGACGGCACGGTGCACCGAGATCTCCGCTCGCAGGTCGAGCTGGAACCGGAAGCCGTGCAGCCTGCCCACGGTCAGCATCGCGACGCCGCTCTCGTCCTCGTGGGCACCGGATCGCGTGACCGTCCGGTTCCACGTGGCGCCGCCGGAGAGGACACCGACCGCGTCGCGGACGGTGTCCCAGCGGTCGAAGGCGCCGCTGCCGATCACCTGTCCGGTGGCCCCTCTGCCGACCGTCGTGCTCCGGCTTTCCGCGGAACGGCCGGCGACCGCGCTCTTGCGCTCGACCACGTGGTCCGACGGGAGCGCGCCGGTGTGCGCTCCGCCGTGGGCCGAGGCGCTGAGGAGGACGAAGACCGTGGACTCGGTGAAGGCGTCGCGGTGGGGGACGAAGAGCGGCACCTCTCCGGCGAGCAGCGCGGACAGCAGGGCCGCCGTGCCGCGCCGGGCGGTCAGCTGGTCGAGCTGGTCCCGTAGGGCTCTCACGTGGGCCGCGTCGATCAGCGGTTCGACGGCGGAGATCACCTGGTCGGCGAAGGGACGCAGGTCGGGGAGGCTGCTGAGGACGCCGTGGTCGAGTCCGTGCCCTCGTTGGACTTCCGGCGGGAGGGCGTACGCGGGGGCGGCCGGTGACGGCGTCCGCGGTGGTCCGGGAGCGGTCGGCTCGCCTCCGGTCTCCTCGTCCGTCGTGGCGGGCGTGCCGGAGGGGCCGGGGCCGTCCGCCACCGTGTCCGTGTCCGCCACCGCGTCCGTGTCCGTGACCGCGGGCGCCGTGTCCGCGGGCGCCGCGTCCGTGTCCGTGACCGCGGGCGCCGTGTCCGCGGGCGCCGCGTCCGTGTCCGTGCCCGCGGGCGCCGTGTCCGCGTCCGTGTCCGTGTCCGCGGCACGGAGGCCGAACCCCGCGGTGTCCCCCGCGGGAAGCAGCAGCAGGCTCGGGACGGTGAGGGAGTCGGAATCGGTGTGCGGGTCCCTGCGCGCGTCCGAGACCCAGGGGCCGAGCGCTCCGAGCGGCTGGTCGGTCCAGGTGTCGACCTCCAGGGTCAGGCCGGCTTCCGCCCGGAACCAGCTGTGCGTGCCGACGTCGATGTCGACGACGTCCTGGCCCGCCTGGGACGCGGTGCCGAGACCGAGGGACCGGCCGAAACCCAGGTTTCCCGCCCCCCACACGGTGACGGAGTCGGAACCGGCCCTGAGGGGGAGGCCCGCCGCCACGCTCGCGCCCCACGCGTTGCGCTCGCTGGTGTCGCTCTCACCGAGGGTGACGTCTCCCTTGAGGTGCTGGTAGGTGAAACCGCCACTGGCCTCTCCCAGGAGCGTCGGATCGCGGAAGTCCACGCGGAACCTGAGGGCCGCCATCCGCGGGAGTCCGAAGGCGGTGGTGCCGATCCGGCCCTGCCAGACGGTCAGCGTCCTGCCGTCGAAGTCCCGCAGCCGGCCGGCCAGTCCCGTCAGCAGGGTGTGCGCCCAGGCCCGCACCTCGGGGTCCAGGGCGGGAACGCCGCGTTCCGCGAGGCGCCGGTCGAACACCCGGGTCAGCTCGGAGGTGGCGGCCATCACCAGGCCGGCCTCCGGAATCCGTACGCGTCCGGGCCTGCTCTCCGCCCTCTGCCTCAGCACCCGGCGGCGTACGCCGTCGCTCTCCTCGCTGCGGAAACCGGGAACCGGGTGGTACTCCCCGGTGAGCGGGTCCCGTTCCTCCAGCGTGTCCTCCGCGAGGAGCAGACGCGCCGAGAGGGTCGTCGTCACCGGTGCGTCGGTGCGCGCCCGCGCGTCGGGCGGGTAGGCCCCCGGCATCGCGACGTCGTCCGTGGGAGCGGCGGCCGGGGGGTCCGCGGGCGGCTCGGCGCCGTCGTACCGCAGCGGGCTCTCCGTACCGTGCACCGACACGGTGAAACGGAGGCGCGCGGAGAATTCGGCGGACCAGTCGCTGCCGCCGCCGGACGCTCCGGCGGTGCCCCACCTCGAAGCCTGCCCACTCGTGCTCGACCAGTTCGGAAGGCGGGTGGTGAGGCGGACGTCGAGGCGGCGCAGCAGCCCTTCGCCCGCCTCCGCGACGGAGGCCGGAACGACCAGGTTGAACCCGAGGCCGCTGCCGCGGGTGCTGGTGACCCCGAGCCCGCCGCCGGATCCCAGGTAGACCTCGGACTGGATGCGGCGCGTGTCGACCCAGGTCATCTCCTCCGGGGGGAACGAGGCCCGGATCCGGACCAGGACGCGTCGCCCGTCCCGGACGAGCGGTACGAGCAGCCCCCCGTTGACGAGCTGGTTCAGACGCCGGGCGAGCGCGTCGGGTGCCAGGGCGTCGGCCAGGGCGCGGTGGTTGACGGCCCAGGGCATCGACCTGTGGTCCTCGCCCGCCGCCGCGAGGTAGCCGGGGTGGCGGGCGGAGACCATGTCCGTCACCTGGCGCAGCAGTTGCCGCGCCCGGGTGGGGTCGATCCACGAGACACGCAGGTTCGGCGGCGCCCAGGTGCCGAAGTGGGCGGGCAGGCGCAGCGCCCGCTCGGCGGAGCGGCGGAGCTCCCACTCGGGGTCCGCCGGAACCCCCGGGCCGGAGGACACCGGTCGGGACGCGGAACCGGCGGACCGCGGGAGGGACTCGACCGAGGACCGCGCCGAGGAAGCGTCCGCGGGGGCGTCCGCGTCGGAGGCGGCGGAGGCGTCGGAAGACGCACGCGCCGGGGGCCGCGTGTCACCGGGCGCCGGGGCGTCCCGCCGCACCGCGGCGAGCAGCGCCTGGGCGTCGTCGGCGAGGAGCCGGACCCGGGCCCTCACCCAGAGGACGTGGGGGCGGTCGGTGCGGCCGTCGACCGTGAGGCGCACGTCGAAGGCCACGACCCTGGTGGGTTCCGACGTCTTGTTCTTGCTCACCTGGACGGCGTTGTGGGGGACGTCCTGGGTGAAGGCCATAGAACTTCCGCGCCCGAAGGTGACCACCGGCGACACGGAGCTGCCTTCGCGGCCGAGGCGTACGCCGGGAACGGAGAAGCCGCCGGACAGGTCGGTCCGGTCGGTGCCGGTGGACGAGGTGGAGGCGGAGACGACCGTGGTGTCGGCCGAATCCGCCCGGGTGAAGACGTCGGGCCGCTCGTCCAGGGGGACGGGGTTGTGGAACGCGGCGGACACTTCGACCATCGTCCGGGAATCCCGGACTCCCGGACCCTCCAGCGGCGCGGAGCGCAGGCCGCCGGCCGCGGCCTGGAGAAGGCCGGCGGCGAGGCTGTCGACGGAGACGAAGCGGTCCAGGACCTGCGCCGCCCGGTGGGTGACCTGAGCGCTGTGCAGGCCCGCGGCGGTCAGGACCGCGGCCCGGAAGCCCGCGGTGCCCGAGACCGACTCCACCCAGGCGAGCCGGGGCAGCACCACGGGCGGCGTGTCGGCGCCGACGACGGTGACGGGCTGCACCGGGGCTCCGGCGTTCCACTCCTGGAACCGCTGGGAGAGCCCGTCCTCGGGACGCCTCCGGTCGCGGGCGGCGGAGAGGGCCGCCCCGAGCGCCTCGTCGTCCGGCCCGGCCTCCGCGACGCCGTACGCCCGCGCCCAGCCGTCGCGGTCGGTGAACTCCTCCCGCTGGTCCTCCGCGTCGGGATTCGGGGCCCAGCCGAGGCTCTCCCTGGGGAAGCGGACCCGCACTCCCTGGGGAACGATCTCCTGGAACTGGCGTCCCGGGCGGCCCTCGCGCTGGACGACCACGTCGACGCCGGCGGTGAAGTCGAAGGCGACCGACCGGTACGAGGAGTGCTTGACGACCCTTTCGGTGGAGGCCGGCGACTCGACGGAGGAGGAGACGGAGACGTTCCGGAGGGAGAACAGCTTCTGCACGAAGCCGCTGACGTTGGACACCACTCCCCCGCCCAGGCCGCCACCGCCGGAGAGGCTGGTGGCGGCGCCGCCCGACCGGGAGGCGCCGGTGCCCCCGGCCTCGCCGTCCTCGTAGCGGAGGGTCTGGCTGATCCGAATCTCCGCGGCGGAGTCCACGGCGTCACCCGCGGCCGCCTGCTCCCGGGTCTGCCCGCGCGGCGTGGTGACCTGCGTCCAGGACCCCAGCCTCAGCCGAACGGTCACCACGACGGCCCGGCCGTCGACACGGCCGCGCACCACCAGCCGGTCGCCGACGGCCTGCTGGGCGCCGGTGCCGAGACGGAGGTCGGACAGGTGCTCGGCGACGAAGCCCCGGGCCGCGCTCTCCTCCGTGTCGTCCAGGGCTTCGAGGACCAGGTTCCGGACGCGCCGCGGTACCTCGCCGTCCGGGAAGGACGTGTGGGAGGGTCCCAGGGCCTGGTGGAAGCCCGGCTCCAGGACGGAGTCCGGCGGCCGGTGGAGCCGCCTGGCCGCGAGGCGATCGGCGGCGTCCGCCGGTGACTCGACGGCCGGGGGAACGGGCGGGGGCGCGGGCGCGGGCGACGGCGCCGACCGGGGTGCGGACGGGGAGGGAGCGGCGGCGGCCAGGACGACGGTCTGCCGCCCTTCGACCCGGGGGGCCGCGTACGGAACGTCGAACGGCCGCGGCAGGGCGGTGACGGGGGCGTCGGCTCCGGGGACGAAGGCGTGCCAGGCAGGTGCTCCGCCGGGGGTGAGGAGGGGGTCGAGCAGGGTTCGCAGGGGCGCGCCGGGGGGCGCGTCCAGCAGGACCCGCGAGTCGGCCGCGTAGACGTTGCCCCGCCGGAGGTCCGCGAGCCGCTGCGCGAACGGCGGGATTCCGTCCGGGTGTCGGGCGCCGGTGTCGCAGACGGCGAGGATCAGGGGCGTGCGCGGGTCCTCGCCGAGGGCGCGGACGCGTCGGGTGATCAGCGCGTCGAGCTGCTCGGGGCCGACGCGCAGTGCCGCGCCGCCCACGTCCAGCGTCACGCTTCGCGCGTCGCCGTGGGCGGCGAAGACCAGCGGGGGCCGCCGACCGTGCCAGGGGGCGGGTACGGCGGCGCCGACGGTACGGGAAGGGGCCGGGCCGTCCTCCCCGGGCGTCCGCGCGGCCCCGGGCCTGCGGCGGTCCAGGAGGTGGACGGGGGCGTCGCGCAGTTCGGCGGCCCGCAGCAGGGTCCGGCGGTGCGCGGCGCCCCGCGGGAAGGAGGCGAAGCCGACGGTGCGCCCGTCGGCGTCCCGCAGCGGTTCCAGGGTGATCGCGGACTCCGGGACGCTCCGCGGGCGTCCTTCCTCCGAGAGGCCCGCCACGGCGGGCGCGGTCGCACGCCGGTCGCCGTCCGGGTCCGGTGCGGGGGAAGGGCCGGCGGAAGGGGGCGGCGGACCGCCGGCCCCGTCCGGGAGGCCGGGAGGCCGTGTTCCGCCGTCCTCCGGCGACGACCGCGTGGCGAACCAGCGGGCCGGATGGGCGTCCGGGTCGTCGACCTGGCCCACGATGACGTCCTGCGGGGACAGCTCGCCCGTCGGGTACAGGCCCCCGTCGGGGAGCAGGAGCCGCACCGCCCCCGGGACCCGCGGGGAGGCGGTCGCGAACAGCTGGGCGCCGACGGTCGCGAACAGCTGGACGCTCGCGGGTGTCTCACGGGTGCGCAGCAGGCGCAGCAGCTCGTCCCTGCGCTCCGTGCTCGACAGGGCGAGCACGGAGCCGTACTCCTCCTCCGCCAGTTCGCGCAGCCGCGCGGCCCGGTCGGAAGTGGGGAACGAGGGGGTCTCCAGCGGGATCGGGGGCTCCTGCCCGGGGAGGGGACCGACCTTGGCGAGGAGGGCTTCCTCCGCCTCATGGCGTGTCCGCTCCTCCTCGGCCCGGGCCCGTGCCCGCTGCTCCGCCTCGTACCGGTTCACGGCGCGCAGCTCGGTGAGGGCGACCGAAGCCGGCCCCCACAGGTTGCTTCGGGCGAGCGCTTCCCGCGTGGCCCGGAGGAACATCTGCCGCACGCTGCCGGCGAGCGCGGCGCCCGTGATGTCGTCGGGGTCCTTCGGCAGCCAGTCCAGCGTCACGGCCAGGGCGTGCATCAGGCTGTCGGCGCGACGGGGCAGGGCGAGCGCGCGCAGTCCGACCGCCTCCAGCAGGGTCTGCTGAGGGCCGGTGGGCCGCGGTGGCGGTGCGTCGGAGCGCAGCAGCGGCCCCAGGCCGGCCCAGTCCTCGAACAGCTGGTCGGCGACCCGGGGGTTGACGCCGAGCTCGCGCAGGCGCCGCTCGCTCCGTTCCCTCTCCAGCCGGGCCTCTTCCACCGTCTCCCCGGCCTGCTGTCGGGCCGTCTCGTCGCGCAGTGCCGCGGCCGCGATCGCGGCCGCTTCCTCCTGGCGCAGCTTCTCCCGCACCCGGGCCGCCCAATAGGCGTTCCACGTCGCCATGAGCGCGTCGGCCCCGGCCGCCGCGGGACGGCCGGCCGCGAGGCGGTCGAGCTGCGCCTGCCAGCTCTCGGGCGTCAGATCGAGACTGCGCAGCAGTGCGAGTCCGTCGGCGGCGGGGGCGTCCTCCCGGTCGGCGAGGAAGGCGCTCCAGGCGATCTCGTGGGGAAACAGTCCGCCCTCCGCCACGTTCTCCCGCAGGTACGCCTCCCCGAACGGCGCGATCCGGAGATAGCGGTCGTACCCGTCCTCGTACTCCAGGCCTTCGACGCCCGCGTAGGCGGCCCAGGCGGCCGCTCCCGCCATGACCTCGCCGAAGGAATGGTGGCCTTCCAGGACGCACGCGGCCGCCATCGCGTCGCGGACGAGCGCCAGGTCCGTCGGCACGCCGAGCCGCTGGAGCCCGTGCGCGATGTTGAGCAGCAGGGTGACCGAGCTCGAAATGGCGGTCCACACCTGTCCGCCGGTGCCCTGGGCGATCTCGTGCACGTCGCGGACGAGCGGGATGTCGATGCTGTCCAGGGCCCGCTGCCACCGCAGACCACCGTCGGCGGGGTCGACGACGAACATCCGTTCACGCGGGCTCAGTTCCGGGACCGTGTCGGAGGGGCTCACCGGGGTGCGGGGGACATGGGTGTCGGAAACGACGCGGCGTTGGGGGCGTGTGCGGATGATCTCGGGCAACCAGGGAGGCAGGGGGAAGAAGTCCTGGAGTCCGACGTAATTGCCCAGGATCACGAGCAGTTCCCTGCTGTTGCCCTCGCGGACCGCTTCGGCGACCGTCTCGGGCCGCACTCCCACGGCGCCGGAGACGGCGGGGTCCGGCCATCCCAGTCGGGAGATCTCCGCGGGGTCCTTCTGAGTGACCACCTGCGCGGCGCGAAGGGCGAGCCGGGAGAGCTGCTCCCGTACGAGCGGATGCTCGATGACGTGCTCGGCCAGGCGCCGCTCGAAGCGCTCGGCGGCCTCCTGGTAGCGGATGCGGGCCAGGTCGACGGGCTCGGCGGGCACGGGTTCCCAGCCCGCCGGAGCGGGCGGCGGAACGGTACGGGTCCGGCCGGCGGCGGGGCGAAGGGTGATGGTCGCCCTGCGGCGCTCCTGTGCGCCTCCGGCGGCCGCGGCGTCGCCCGGCGCGGGTCCGGTGGCCAGCGTGATGGGCAGGGCGCCGAGGCGCGGCACGTCGTGTCCCGCCGCCCTGCGCGACCGGAGGATCCGGAGGGTCCGGTCGGACAACGCTCGGGCGACGGCCGTGGCGCGGCGCCGGGCCGTGCCCAGGACGCCGGGGGCGTTGCTGTCCCCGCGGATCTCCACCGCGGGCAGGTCCAGGTCCTGCTCGTGGGCCGCGACGGCGAGGTCGGCCAGGACCGTGGCGAGGCGTTCCACCGTGTCCTGCTGCCGGGGGGTGATCCCGGTCGAGGCGGCGTCGAAGGCGATCACGGCGGACAGGTTCAGGTCGGCGCCGCGGTGCAGGTCCGGGTGGTGCCCGGCGGCGCCGAACAGGCCCTGGAAGCGGCGGTAGTCGGGGTCGTCCTCCAGCGGGACCCCCTTGTGGTAGGGGTCGGCGGGGTCGACGCCCAGGCCGATCAGGACGTCCCGGGCCGCGGCCCAGGCCGCCGCGGCGGTGGCGTAGTCGCGGCGGCTCTCCTGTTCCTCCTGGGCGTGCCGTGAGCTTCCGGGCTGTCGCGGGTGGGCCGCTCTGGCGAGGACCTCGCGCATCCGGGCGGCGGCGACGGCCGCCCGGTCGGCGGCCTCGGTGTACCGTTCGGCGGCTTCCCTCAGCTCCGCGTCACGGGCGTCGACGCCGTCGATCCGGGGGTCCGCGGGGGGACGGGCGTCCGCGTCCGCCGGCAGGACCCGACGGGACGCCAGGTGGTCACGCAGCAGGGTGTCGGCCGATTCCGCGGTCAGGCCCCAGGCCCGCAGCCGTCGCGCGGCCTCCGCCCTCAGCCGCACGTGGGTCTCGAGCGGCAGGCCGGCGCGGGCGCGGGGCCCCGGGTTCCACGGCTCCCTGCCGACCCTGGCGAACGCGTCGTCACGGGCCCACTGCTCGGCGGCGCGCGCGTTCCAGTGGGCGGCCCAGGCCTGGAGGCGGTCACCGGGGAACCCCGGGGCGGTGAGGTCTGCCAGGGAGGGCCGGACGCCGCCAGCGGCGTCGTCCAGGGCCTGCTCCCAGGCGAGCGGGTCGAGACCGTGGGCGCGCAGCAGGTCGGACGCGGCGGACGGGCCGTCGGGAACGCCGGCGCCCGCGGTCCAGGCGATCTCCTCGGGGAACATGCCCTGTTCGGCGACCTGGGAGCGCAGCTCGGTGACGGTCAGGGGCGCGAGGTGACGGTAGCGGTCGAGGCCTGAGGCGTACTCGAGTCCGAAGGCCATGTCGTGCCGCTCGTTCCACCGGTCGGCGGTCCACAGCGCGTCGTGCAGGCTGGGCCCGCCGTCCTCCGAGGCGAGGAAGGCGGCGGCCAGCAGCCGGAGTTCCTGGAGGTCCACGTCGAGGTCCGGGTAGATCCGCAGGCCCAGGGTGAGGATGTCCCACAGGTCGGCGGAGGGGCCGCCGCCGACCAGGCCGCCGTCCTCCTGGGCCTGGCCCTGGTACGGGGCGGCCAGGGCCACGCCGGGCGGCGGGGCGAGGGGCCGGTCGGTGCCGGGGCTCCGCTCCGTCGCGGTCCGCAGCAGGCCGCCGGGGGCGGGGCGGCCGCCGAGCAGCCCCAGCACCGCCGCTCGCCGGACCAGGGCCATCCGGTCGCCGAGGCCGCCGGCGCGGACGATCTCCTCCATGTCCCGGCGGGTCCGGCCGGGCAGGACGAGGCGCCGGCCGTCCTCCGTCGGTCCGGCGGTGACGCGCCGCCAGACGGCGGCGGCCAGCCGCTCCGCCAGTTCGTGCGCCTCGGGGCGCCGGAGGGCGTACCGCACGAGGCGGCGCTCGAACTCCTCGGACCGTTCCCGGTACTCGATCCGCGCCTGGAGGGCGGTGGGCGCGGCGGCACGGTACTGGGGAAGCACGTCGATCCGCGCACGGGCCGGTCCGTCGGAGGGGCCGGAGGAGGCGACCGAGACGATCGGGACGCGGTCGGGGCGCAGCCATGCCTCGCGCACCCGGCTCTGGGCGCGGGCGATCCGACGGGCGATCAGGAACAGGAGGGCGTTGGCGGCGGCGTCGGCGGCGGCGCCTCCGTAGAGGCGGGCCCCGTCCGTGCCGTGTCCCGGGAAGCCGGTCACCCGGATCACCGGCAGCAGGCGGTCCTGCCGCCAGGCCGCCAGGGCGTGCGCCGTGGCGTACGCGGCGGCGCGGCGGAGTTCGTCCTCGCCCTCCTGGCCCGGCAGGACGGCGGAGGGGCCGGCGATCCGTACGGTGAAGCTCCGGGCGAGCTCCTCCGCGGGCAGGGGCCGGGGGCCGGGGCCGCCCGGCGCCGTGGCGCCGTCCGCCTGCGCGGTCGACCGCTCCCACCGCCGGGCGGCCCGGGCCCAGGCGTCCAGCCGGTCCGGCAGGGCGGGCGGGACCGAGGCGTCGGCGTGATCGGAGAGACGCCGCCGGTAGGCGTCGATCGCCTCCTGGGCTTCCCGCAGCGAGGTCCGGTACTCGGCGGCGGCGGCTTCCCGCTCCTCGGCCGGGGTCCGCGGCGCGGCCTGGGCGGCCGCCGCCCCGGCGTCTGCGTCTGCGTCTGCGTCTGCGTCTGCGTCTGCGTCTGCGTCTGCGTCTGCGTCTGCGTCTGCGTCTGCGTCTGCGTCTGCGGGGACGGTGACGGGGACGGCGGCATCGCCGCCGGCGGGGCCGGCGACGGGCGGGCCATCGGCGGGGAGGGGGTCGGACAGGTCCACCAGACCGTCGAGGACGTCGTGCAGCAGCCGACGCAGGTCGAGGGGGTCGAGGCCCAGGTCGGCCAGGTCCCGCTCCGCCACTCGCAGCGCGCGTTCCGCCACGGCCTCGTCGGCCCTGGTGACGGAAGCCTCCGTTCCTCCGGCGTTCGCTCGGGCGAGTTCCCGGGCGAGGCGGTGGGCCTGTTGGGCCGACCAGTGGGCGGACCACGTGTCGAGGTGGTGGTCGCGCAGGCGGGTCCACGCGGCGCGCTGTTCGAGCGGTGCGCCGGCAGGGGGCCGCACGGCCCGGCCGCCCGCCGCGACGAGGAGCTCCCCGAAGGCGTGCGGAGGGATCCCGAAGAGCTCCAGGAGGGAGTGGGCCGGTCCGGCGTTCGCGAGGACCGGTTCGAGGGCGATCTCGTGGGGCAGACGGCCGCCGACACCGGCGTTGGCCCGGAGTTCGGTCTCGTCCAGCACGCCGTCGGCGAGCGCCAGGTAGCGGCTGCGCCCTTCCCTGCGGCGCAGGCCGTAGAGGCGGCCGTGCCGCCGGTCCCAGGCGTCGGCGGCGGCCATGACCTGGTCGAAGGTGCCGGTGCCGGTGGTGAGGTGGTAGGCGAGCGCGGCGAGGAAGGTCAGGCGGGCGTCGAAGAGGACGTGGCCGCGCTCACCGAGTTCACGGCCCAGTTCGAGGAGCGTGACCACCGTGCCGGCCTCGGACGCCGGACCGCTCTGGGCGCCGGCGGGCGCCACCGTCCCCGGGGACCACATCAGCCGCGAAGGACCGAGAACGCCTCGGCGGCGGGTGGCCAGACCGCGTTCGCGGCTGCTGAGCACGGGCACGACGTCCTGCGGTGAAAGGGCACCCGGCTGTGGAGGCACGGGGCCGTCGGCGGGTACGGGGCCGGGGTCCGCCGGTGTCAGGTCGAGCGCCGCGCGCAGCTCCGCCGGCAGCACGGCGATTCCGGAGAGGAGCAGGGCGACCCGCTCGCGCAGGTTGCCCTTGTCGCGGACGCGAGCGGCGCGCTCGGAGCCGAGCCCGGCGGCGCCGGGCAGCGTGGGGTCGGTGCTTCCCCACCGCTCCAGAGCGGTGCTGTCGTGGTCGGACAGGAGCCTCCACAGCGCATCGACGTGATCGCTCAGCTGGAGGAGCACGTGCGGGTGGAAGGCCAGGTGGCGGCCGAGGCGCTGTTCGAACGCCTCGGCCTGCCTCAGGTAGGCGGCCGGAGCGGCGGCGAGCGCCAGTTCCGCGGCGGAGGGAGGGCGTTGGGCGTCGCCGACCACCACCACGCTGACCCTCGGGGGGCGCTGCCCCGGCCACGGCTCCGCTTCCGGGGAGTTCGCCACGGTGGCGGTGATCTGCAGGTGGGCGGCGGTCAGCGGGGAACGGCGGTCGTTCCGCGTACTGGCCGCCAGGACCCGGTCGAGGCGGGTGGTCAGGGCGTTCACGGTGGCGTGGGCCCTGTGGAGCGCGGCGGACCGCTCCCCTCGGCTGCCGTCGCCGGGGTCGCCGACGACCTCGACGACGGGCAGGCGGCCACCGTGCCCCCAGGCGGACAGGGCGGTGTCGGAGATCTGCCGGACGGCCTCGCGCAGCGCGCGTTCCTGGTCGTGGCCGAGGGTGGTCTCGTCGCCGCGGAAGGGCAGACCGTGCCGGACCGTCCGCACCTGGGCCGAGGAGCGCGGCGCCCCGCCCGGGCGCCGGCCCGGGTCCTCCGGCGTCGGCGGTGCGCCGGGTCCGACCGGCTGGTCGGGGTCGATGCCGAGCCGTCGCAGCCGCTCGCGCTGGACGAGGTGGGCGGTCTGCGCGGCGTCGTCCACGGCGGCGCTCCGCGCCAGGACGTCCGGGTCGCCGGCGGGGCCGGCGTCCGTCTCGTCGGCGAGGCGGGGGGGTGCGCGGTGGTA
>NZ_JBEZUZ010000117.1:0-19689 GCF_040636735.1 Streptomyces sp. NPDC035033
ACGGCGGAAGCAGTGATCCGCTGGGTGAAGCAGGCGGGCGAACTCGACGGACCGATCCTGTGGATAGCCCAGACCGAGGAGCTGTGCGAGCAGGCCGTCCAGAGCTGGAAGTTCGTCTGGGGAAAGGTCGGCGCCGACAAGCCGCTCGTCATCAACAGGCTATGGGCGTCGCACGAGGCCGGACCGGTCACCGATCGGCCTCAGCTGGTGGTCGCCACGGACGCCAAGCTCCAGCAGTCGAGCTGCCTCGAGGCCGACTCCTACGCCTGGCTACGGAACGCCGCCCTCGTCATCGTCGACGAGGCACACACGGCCATCACCCCCCGCTACACCAAGATCCTCTCGAGTCTCGGCCTGACGCAGTCCCGCACCGACCGTCACCTCCTGGGACTCACGGCCACGCCCTTCCGCAACACCAACCCGGAGGAGACCCGCCGTCTGATCAACCGGTTCGGCGGCCGGCGACTGGACGAAGGCGTCTTCGCGAACGACGACGCGTACGCCGAACTGCAGAAGCTCGGCGTACTGGCCCAGGTCGAGCACCGTCTGCTCCAGGGCGGCACGATCACCCTGGACCGGGACGAGAAGCAGCACGCCGAGCAGATGAGCGTCCTGTCCCGGACGGCCGAACAGCGGCTCGCCAACGACCATGACCGGAACGCCCGCATCCTGGACGAGATCACGGCCATGCCGGACGACTGGCCGGTGCTGGTGTTCGCCACCTCGGTCGACCACGCCAAGTCCCTCGCGGCCAAGCTCCGCGACCGGAACATCACCGCCTCCTCCGTCGACTCCACCACCTCGGCCGGCGATCGCCGCCGCCGCATCGACGAATTCCGAAAGCGCCGCACCCGAGTCCTGACCAACTACGGCGTCCTCACTCAGGGGTTCGACGCTCCCGCGACCCGGGCCGTCATCGTCGCCCGACCGGTCTACAGCCCCAACGTGTACCAGCAGATGATCGGACGCGGCCTGCGGGGACCGCTCAACGGCGGGAAGGAGACCTGCTTGATCCTCAACGTCCGCGACACCGTCGACAACTTCGACACCGCTCTCGCCTTCACCCGGTTCGAGCACCTGTGGAGCAGCAAGTGACCGACCCGTACGACGCCAGTCCTCCACTCACCGCCGAGCAGCAGGCCGTCGTCGACCTCCCCTGGGACACGCGTCTCCTGGTCACCGCGGGTGCAGGCTCGGGCAAGACGCACACGGTCGTACGGCGCCTCGACGCCCTCGTCGGGCACGACGACCCCGACGAGGCGCTGGAGGCCGGAGAGATCCTCGTCCTGAGCTTCTCCCGCGCCGCCGTCCGCGAGCTTCGGGACCGGATCGCCCGGTACGGCGACCGGGCCGACAGGGTCCGCGTCCAGACCTTCGACTCCTGGGCGTACCAGCTGCTCGCCAGGGCGTATCCGGACGACGACTGGGGGACCCGCGGCTTCGACGAGCGCATCCGCGCCGCCACGGCGGCGATCGAGAAGGGCGCGGTGGAGGCCGGGGAGCTCGGCGCGCCCTCGCACGTGGTGATCGACGAGGCTCAGGACCTGGTGGGCGATCGTCGCGACCTGGTGGAGGCCCTCCTCGATCGCTTCCAGCGTTCCTGTGGCTTCACCGTGGTCGGCGACTCGGCGCAGGGCATCTACGGCTTCCAGATCGAGGATCCGGAGAAGCGTGCCGAGGAGACCGACCTCTTCTTCACCTGGCTCCGGACCTCGTACGACGACCTCGTCGAACTTCACCTGACCGAGAACTTCCGGGCGGCGACCCCCGAAGCCCGCACCGCACTCGCCCTCGGGCCCCGTCTGCAGAACCTGGCCGTCTCACCGGGCGGCCCCGAGGAGGCGGCCGCCGCGCTGCACGCCGAGCTCCGCGAGCGCCTTCTCGACCTGCCGGGCCTCGGGGGCCTGGCCGACGACTTCGCGCTGGGCACATTGAAGACGTTCCCCGGCCGGTGCGCGATCCTGACCCGCGACAACCGGCAGGCCCTCGCCGTGTCGGAGCTGTTGCACGCGCACGGGGTGGGGCACGTCCTCAAGCGGTCGTTGCAGGATCGTCCCGTGCCGTACTGGGTGGCCGAGCTGCTGCGTCGCGCGGAGTCCTTGACGCTCACCGAGTCGCGCTTCCTGGAACTGCTCTCGGGGATACCCCTCCCGGCCGGAGTGGAGGCCGGACGCTGTTGGCGGCTCTCGCGGGCCGCAACCCGTCGCACCGGTCGCGGCCAGGTCGATGTCGCCGCCCTGGGGCGTCTGGTGGCCGAGGGTCGGTTCCCCGACGAGCTGGCGGATCCGGAGACGGCGCGGCTGGTCGTCTCCACAGTGCACCGGGCGAAGGGCCTGGAGTACGACCGGGTGTTGTTGCTGTCCCCCTCTCCCCTCGACGAGCTGCGCAAGATCCACGAGGATCTCGACGTACCTGCGGAGGCGAGGGCCCTCTATGTCGCCATGACCCGTGCCCGTGAGGACCTCTACCACGTCACCGGTCCCGACACCTCCCGCATAAGGCGACATCGGCCCACCGGACGCTGGTACCTGGGGGGTTGGAAGAGGTACGAGCGGTACGGCATCCAGGCCGTGGCGGGGGACGTGCACCGGGACACACCACCCTGCTCGGCGGACATGGACGCGGCCGCGACACAGGCATACCTGCTGGAACACACCCGGCCCGGGGACGCGGTGACGCTCCGGATGCGCCACCCCGTGCCCGCGGGGCCCGAGCAGAGCCCGCCCTACGACCTGCTCCACCACGACCGGGTCGTCGGCGAGGCATCAGAGCGCTTCCGCCGGGACCTGTACGCCGTGGAGAAGATCTCGCAGCCCTGGGACATCACCTGGCCGGGCGAGATCGTCGGGCTGCGGGTGGACGTCCTGGAGACGGTCGCGGGCAGCACGGCAGCCGGCAGCAACTCCGGGATCGGCGGGAACGGGGTGTGGATCGCCCCTCGGATCACCGGAATCGGAAGGTATCGACGCGGCGAGCGCGCCGGGGAGGAAAAGGGATGACGCACGGGACCGGTCCGCACACCGAGCATTACCGAGTCCGCGAGGAGCTGGTGGCCCGACTGCGCCGAGAGCTCCTCGGGCCGGACGTCGAGGCCGGGGACGACCCGGACGAGATCCTCACACAGGACGCTCCGATCACCCGTTACCCGATCGGTGTGCTGTATCCCCGGGCCGCCGGCCGTGAGGCCCGGGAGGAACAGCTGGGGGACATCGCCGAGGAGGACGGCCTGGACGAGGCTCCCCTGCTCGGCGCCAACGGCCCGGACGACACCGACACCTCCGTCGACCCTCCGGTCTCGGGCGACCGTCGTCCCTCGACGATGGGTCTCACCTTCGCCGTCGCGCCCGAAATCGCCTCCGAGATCGTGATCCGCGCACGAGCCGCCGTCTACGACCCCGTCGATGCGGAAGGGCGCCCGCTGTCGGCCCGCCGGGCGGAGGCCAGGACCACGAGCGACCAGCGTGAGCACTGGCGGCGACGAGAGCTGGACCTGCCGGAGAAGACGATCGACATCACGCGGCCGGGGACCGTGATGGAGGACCTCGTCCCCGACGCGGTCCAGCTGCACGTCCTCGTGCGGCCGATCAGCTTCCCCTCGGGAACCGTCACCGTCACCGTCACCCTGATCAACGCCCACGTCGTGGGCGAGAAGGAACTCCAGGACGCCTTCGCCCTCTTCCAGCCGAGTCTGCGGGTACGGGCCGCCGGTGGGGCGTCCGCCTTCGTCGAGCGTCCGGCCGCGCTGTCCGCCGTCGACTCGGAGCTGGCCGTCAGCCGTCTGCTTCATCGTCATGCCCCCACCTTCGCCATGGGACACGGCTGCTCGGCCGGTTGGGACTGGGCGCCGCCGGCAGTCGGTCTGACCGATGTCGTACGTGCCGCGATCGACGAGGTCCGCTCCGAGTTCGTCCCCACCCACGAGGTGCTGCTGACCGACTCCAATCCTGAGATCAGGACGGAGCTCGGCATGCTCGGCCTCGCCGAACGCCCCGATGCCGAGATCCTCGAGACGTTGCGTGAACTGACCGACGGCTACGAGCACTGGATCGAGGCCAAGGCTTCGGAAGCCGCCGCCCTCGCCGGAACTCCGTACGAGGACGCCGCGCGGGAAAGGGTCGAAGCCTGTCGCGAGGCCCTCGGGCGCATCCGTGAGGGGGTCGGACTGTTGGGTGCCGAGCCGGACGTCATGGAGGCGTTCCGGCTCGCCAACCGGGCCATGGCCGAGCAGCGCGCTCGGAGCGCCTGGGTGAAGGGGGGACGCCAGGGCGAGCCCGACCTGGCGACGCAGCGCTGGTACCCCTTCCAAATCGCGTTCATGCTGCTGTGCCTGCGCGGCATCGACGACCCCGACCATCCCGACCGCCATGTGTCGGACCTGCTGTGGTTCCCTACCGGCGGCGGCAAGACCGAGGCATATCTCGGTCTGATCGCGTTCACCACGTTCCTGCGCCGGCTGCGCCTCAAGGAGCACGGCGGAGGTGTCACCGTGCTGATGCGGTACACCCTGCGCCTCCTCACCCTCCAGCAGTTCGAGCGTGCCACGATCCTCATCTGCGCGATGGAGCGGATGCGCGGCACGGACCCCGACCGCCTGGGTCACGAGGCCATCTCGATCGGCATGTGGGTCGGGAAGTCGGCGACGCCGAACGACCTGGACACGGCAGACAAGCAGCTGGACAGGCTCCGGAACGGACAGAGCCTGCAGAAGGAGAACCCGGTGCAACTCCACGCCTGCCCGTGGTGCGGCACCGCGCTGGACGCCCACCACTACTCTGTGGACGCGGACGACGTCCGCATGGACGTACGATGCCCCGGCTCCGACTGCGACTTCGCCTCCGGGCTCCCGGTCCACCTGGTGGACCAGACCGTCTACAAGGCCCGCCCCACTCTCGTCATCGCCACGGTCGACAAGTTCGCGTCCATGCCGTGGCGTGAGAAGACGGCGGCGTTGTTCAACCGGGACCGTCCGGACGACGGGACACCGCCCCCCGAGCTGATCGTCCAGGACGAGCTCCACCTCATCTCGGGCCCTCTCGGCACCCTGACCGGCCTGTATGAGACGGCCGTCGACGCCCTTGCCGACAAGCCGAAGGTGATCGCTTCCACGGCGACCATCCGTCGCGCAGCGGACCAGGGGCGCAACCTCTTCGATCGGCGCGTGCACCAGTTCCCCCCGGCCGGCCTGGACGCCCGGGACTCCTGGTTCGCCGTCGAGACCGACCGCTCGCGCAAGGCCAGCCGCCGCTACGTCGGACTGCTCGCCCCCGGAACCAGCCAGTCGACCCTTCTCATCCGCACCTACGCGGCCCTCCTCCACCAGGCCATGCGCGCGGAGACGACCGACGAGGTCCGGGACACCTACTGGACGCTGGTCGGGTACTTCAACAGCCTTCGCCTGCTGTCCGCCGCCGAACTCCAGGTGAACGACGACGTCGAGGACTATCTACGGCTCCTCGCCGACCGCGACGGCACCGACGTGCGGATTTCCAACCGCTACTCCGAGCTCACGAGTCGCGTCGACGCGAGCCTGATCCCCGCCCGTCTCAAGGAGATCGAGAAGCGCTACCCGGACCCCGACGTCCGCGACGTCCTCTTGGCGACCAACATGATCGCCGTCGGTGTCGACGTCAATCGCCTCGGTCTGATGGCGGTGATGGGTCAGCCTCAGACCACGGCCGAATACATCCAGGCGACCAGCCGTGTGGGACGAGCCCACCCGGGTCTGGTCGCCGTGATGCTCAACTCGGCCCGTTCCCGCGACCGCTCGCACTACGAGAACTTCCTGCATTTCCATTCGGCGCTCTACCGCGAGGTCGAGTCGACATCGGTCACGCCGTTCTCCGCCCGGTCGCGCGATCGCGGTCTGCACGCCGTGGTGGTGGCCCTGGCCCGCATCCTCGTCCCCGAGGCCCGCGAGAACACCGACGCCGGCCGGATCGCCACCTACGTGGACCGTCTGCGCTCCGAGATCAAGCCGCTGCTGACGAGCCGCGTCTCGCAGATCGCCCCCGCGGAACTCCAGGACACCTCGGACGCGTTCGACGAGTTCGTCGATTGGTGGCAGAAGAAGGCCGCAGCGCACGGTGGACTGCTGTACGAGCCTCGGCGCGGAAACCCCGCTCCCGCCCTGCTCCGACCGTTCGACGACGAGTCGGAGGGCGCCGACGCCTGGTCCACCCTGTGGAGCCTGCGCGACGTCGACGCCGAATCCGCTCTCTTCATGGAGGCTTCCCGATGACCCCGCCCCGCGAGCGTCGCCGCCGAGGCACCGACGGCAGCCCGGCCGCACCCCGTCTCGACCTGCCCCGTCGCGGGTCGGTCCGCCGCGCCCAGATGATCACCACCTACGGTGTGGGTTCCCTGATCGCCGTCGACAACGAGTCCTTCATCGTCTCCGGGATCGACGAGGCCCACCGCAGTTGGCGGCTGGACGAGGCGCCGATCATCCACGAGCACCGACTCGCCCGGGCTCTGGGGGTGCGTCACTTCCGGCTGCCTCCGGCATCCGACGAAGGGAGCAGGGACGGAGTGCGCGTCAGGCGCTTCCCCCTGTGGCACTCGTGCCCCCACTGCAAGTGCCTGCAGCACGTCAAGGGTTTCAATCCCCCTCCGGGCAAGAACATCTGCACAGGGAGGGAATGCGACGAGGAGCCGCTCGTGCCGTCCCGATTCGTCGTGGCCTGCGAGGACGGACACCTCGACGACTTCCCCTACTGGAAGTGGCTCCACCGCGGCAATCGTGCGGAAGGCTCGACCGGACACTGCGGCGGAAGGATGAGCCTGGTTTTCTCCGGCCGCAGTGCCTCGTTGCGCTCGATCGTCGTCTCGTGCACCTGTGGGGTGCCCGACGTCTCCATGGAGGGCGCCTTCCGCCGCTCCGCGCTGGGGGACCTCAAGGTCCGGTGCGAGGGCAGGCGTCCCTGGCTCGAAGGCGCTCCCGCCGAGTTCTGCTCGAAGCCGCCCCGTACGCTCCAGCGCGGTTCGTCGGCGGTCTGGCAGCCGGTGCTGAGGTCCGCCCTGTCGATCCCGCCGTGGAGCGACGGACTCGCCGCCAAGCTCGCGGAGCACTGGGAGGCCCTGCGCGGCTACTCCTCGCGCATGGAGATCGAGATCTACCTCAAGGGGGCGTTCCGCGGGGACGACTCGGTCTCGGTCGACGCCGTCATGGATCTGCTGGCGGCCGAGCAGGAGGAGGACCCGGCTCCGGAGAACGCCGTCACCGACAGCCGCCAGGCGCTGCTCCGGCAGGAGTACGCACAGTTGTCGGCCGGCAATGCGCTGCGGGACAAGGGGCGCGAGGAGCAGTTCGTCTGCGAGCCGCCCGTCTCCGGCATGTCGCTCCTCTCCTCCTTCGGCGTCGAACGGACGATGCTCGTGAAGCGTCTGCGCGAGGTCCGTGCGCTCAAGGCGTTCACGCGCGTCGCGGACCCGGAGACGGGTTCCGAGGGGCATGAGGCCGCCCTGTCGCTGACACCGACCGACTGGCTCCCCGCGATGGAGGTGCGCGGCGAAGGCGTCTTCGTGCGCCTCGACGAGCACCGGCTGGACGAGTGGGCCGCGTCGGAGGCGGTGGCCCGCCGGGTGAAGCGCATGCGTGACAATCACGACCGGCTGCTGAGAGAACGGGCGGCCGACCCCGCCGAGGTACCCGCCTCGCCCGCCACACCCCGTCTGGTGCTGCTGCACACCCTGGCCCACGTGTTGATCAACGAGTGGAGCCTGGAGGCCGGCTACCCGGCCGGAGCGTTGCGGGAACGCCTCTACGCCGATGTCCACATGGCCGGTTTCCTCGTCTATACGGCGACCAGCGACTCCGCGGGGAGTCTGGGAGGAGTGGTGGCTCAGGGCGAGCCCGCCCGACTGGCCGGGGCCCTCGATTCGGCGTTGCGGCGCGCCCACTGGTGTTCCGCGGATCCCCTGTGCATCGAGTCCCGCTCCTCGGGGGCGGGCGGCGCCAATCTCGCGGCGTGCCATGCCTGCGCGATGCTTCCCGAAACGAGCTGCGAGCACAACAACATCCTCCTCGACCGCGCCTTGCTGATCGGTACGCCGGAGGATCCCGAGCTCGGGTTCTTCACGCGCACACAGTCCTGATCCGCGCGTCCGGGGCGGCCGACGATGCAGCGGGGACCGGCAGGGGGCGGGGCCGGGTGGGGGCGTGTCGGTTTGCGCGCTCCTCGCGCCTCCTCCCTCCCTGTTCCAGGAGGCTCGCGAGCGGGGAGACCGTCACCGCGTCGGCGATCTCCGGAGTTGCGAACCAGCCGCCTCCTGTCAGGTCCCGCCTGCCCGCCGAACGCGACCTCGCGGTGGAGTACGGAGTCGCCCGCCTGACCGTTCGCCGCGCTGCGCGGGTTCTGCGTGAGCGTGGTCTGATCCTCACCGTTCACGGCAAGGGGACGTTCGTGGCCGATCCCGTACCCGAGGGCGAGCCGGCCCCGGAGACGTGGGCCACCGTCCGCCACGTACGCTCGAAGGACGATCGCACCCCGGCAGGAAGAAGGCACCGACATGTCCCAGATCCCCTCCTCCGCCGTAGCCGCCGCCGGGCTCGTGGGTGGGTACGCCGTCGCCCGGTGGACGAAGAAGCGGCCGCTGGGCGGGGTGGTGCTGGCCGTGGCCGGTGGGGTGGCGGCTCGGGAGTGGCAGCGGGCGGGCGGGGCGAAGGCGGCCGTGGGGCTGTCGGCGGCGTACGTGGCGGCGTTCGGGGGGTCGCATCCGCTGGCCAAGAAGATCGGGGCCTGGCCTGCGGTGTTCTCCGTCGCCGGGGGGATGGCCGCCGCTTCCTGGGCCGTCACGCGCCGGAACGGCTGACGGTCCAGGAGACCGCGGCCGGCCGGGGCGTCGCGCGGCGGCGCCCGGCGGTCGGCCGGCGCCCGAGGCGGCGCCCGGCGGTCAGCCGGCGCCCCGGCGGTCAGCCGCCCAGGGCGTGGCTGGCCGTGTAGATCAGGAGGCCGGCCAGGGCGCCGACGACCGTGCCGTTGATGCGGATGAACTGGAGGTCGCGGCCGATGTTGGCCTCGATCTTCTTCGATGTCTGGGCGGCGTCCCAGCCGGCGACCGTGTCGGTGATCAGGGAGGTGATCTCGGCGCGGTAGGTGGTCACCAGGTACGTCGTGGCCGACTCCAGCCAGCCGTCGACCTTCGCCTGGAGGCGGGCGTCCGTCGAGAGGCGCTTGCCGAGGGAGATCAGGGAGGCGCGGGCGCGGAGGCGGAGCTGGCTCCGGTCGTCCTCGGCCGCGGCGATGATCAGGGCGCGGACCGAGGCCCAGGCGGAGGCGATGACGTCCTGGACCTCGGGGCGGGCCAGCAGGTCGGACTTGAGGCGCTCCACCCGGGCCCGGGTGTCCGTGTCCGCCTGGAGGTCGGCGGCGAAGTCGCCCAGGAAGCGGTCGATGGCGCCCCGCGCGGGGTGCGCCGGCATGTCGCGCATCTCCGTGACGAAACGGAGCAGCTCCTTGTAGACCCGCTCGCCGACCTTGCGGTCCACGAAGCGGGGGGTCCAGCCGGGGGCGCCGCCCTGGACCGCGTCCATCACCGAGTCGCCGTGGGTGACGAGCCAGTCGTGGGCGCGCGCGCAGACCAGGTCGACCGCCCGGCGGTGGGCGCCGTCCGCCACCATGTGCTCCAGGGTCTTGCCGACGCCCGGGGCGATCTCCGCCTGCTCGGCCCGCCGGGTGATCGCCTCGCCCACCACCGCCTGCACGTCCGCGTCGCGCAGCACCGTCAGCGCCCCGCGCAGCGCCGTGGCCGCCTCCTCCGTCACCCGGTCCGCGTGGACCGGGTCCGCGAGCCAGGCGCCGAGCCGCCGGCCGACGCCCAGGGCGCGCAGCCGGCCCCGTACGACGTCCGCCGACAGGAAGTTCTCGCCCACGAACGAGCCGAGCGAGACGCCCAGCTGGTCCTTCTTCGTCGGGATGATCGCCGTGTGCGGGATGGGCAGGCCCAGCGGCCGGCGGAAGAGCGCCGTCACCGCGAACCAGTCCGCCAGCGCGCCGACCATGCCGGCCTCCGCCGCCGCGGCCACGTACCCCGCCCAGGCGCCCGCGCCCGCGCTCTCCGCCCAGGTGGACAGGGCGTAGACCGCCGCGACCAGCGCCAGCAGGCCCGTCGCCAGGGCCTTCATCCGGCGGACGCCCCTGCTCTTCTCCTCGTCCGCCGCCGTGTACGCGAAACTCACCATGCGCTGACCTCCCTACCTCAGTGACTCCCGGCGCTCCTCGCGAGTTCCCCCGCGGCTCCCCCCGTACATCTTCGCGATCACGGACTCGATGTCCGGTTCCCGCACCGAGAGGTCCACCAGCGGGTACGCCCCCGCCACCGCCGCCACCAGCGGAGCGGCCGACGCGGAGGCCGGGAAGGCCAGGTACTGGCGCGGCCCGTCGGCCCGGACGAAACGGGCCCCGGGCACCGAGTCGATCGGCGGCAGCTCGCGCGCCAGGTCCACCACGAGCATCCGCTCGCCGTCGCCGGCCTCGTGCAGGCCGGGGAGGTCGCCGTCGTACACCAGCCGCCCGTGGTCGATGACCATCACCCGCGAGCAGAGCTGCTCGATGTCGGTGAGGTCGTGGGTGGTGAGCAGGACGGTGGTGCCGCGGTCCCCGTTCAGCGCGCGCAGGAACTCCCGGACCCGGGACTTCGAGACGACGTCCAGGCCGATCGTCGGCTCGTCCAGGTACAGCACCTCCGGATCGTGCAGGAGGGCGGCGGCGATGTCGCCGCGCATCCGCTGCCCGAGGGAGAGCTGCCGGACCGGCACGTCCAGCAGGTCGCCCAGCTCCAGGAGCTCCACGCACCGCTCCAGGTTCTCCCGGTAGCGGGCGTCGGGGATCCGGTACATGCGGTGCGCCAGCCGGTACGAGTCCCGCAGCGGCAGGTCCCACCAGAGGGTGGTGCGCTGGCCGAAGACGACCCCGATGCGGCGGGCGAGGCGGGTCCGCTCGCGCGCCGGGTCGATGCCCGCCACCCGCAGCCGGCCGCCGCTGGGGGTGAGGATGCCGGTGAGCATCTTGATGGTGGTCGACTTCCCGGCGCCGTTCGGGCCGATGTAGCCGACCATCTCGCCCCGGTCCACGGTGAACGAGATGCCGTCGACGGCCCGGACCTCCCGCCGCTCCCGCCGCAGCAGGCCCGTCTTCCGGCGGACGGCGAAGGTCTTCTCCAAGCCGTCGAGTTCGATGAGAACGCCCATGGCGGGACCTCAGCTTCCTGTCGATCGGTACGAACGGACGCCGGCCCGCCACGCGAGGCCCGCGACCCCGCAGCAGACCAGCGCGACCAGCGGGGAGACGAGGGCCGCCCAGGACGGCACCCCGGCCGGGGCCGGGCGGCCCAGCACGTACAGCGCGGGCAGCCAGTTCACGAACGCCAGCGGGACGACGTACACCACGCCCTTCACCAGGTCCTGCGCGAAGATCGTCGGCGGGTACTGGAGCATCGTGTTCCCGCCGTACGTGAACGCGTTGGTGACCTCCGCCGCGTCCTGGAGCCAGAACTGCGCCGACGCGCCCGCCACCATCACCGCCATGAAGATCACCGCGCCGCAGACCACCATCCCCGGCACCAGCAGCGCCTTCAGCGGCGTCCACGCCACCTCGTCGCGCAGCAGCACCAGGCTCCAGACCAGGATCATCAGCCCCTGCGCCACCCGGCCGAGCCGGCGCAGCGCGAACTTGTCCGCCGCGACCTGCGCGAGCAGCGACGCCGGCCGCAGCAGGAACACGTCGAGCGACCCGTCCCGGATCCGGCGCCCCATCCGCTGGAGCGAGCCCAGCGTCAGGTCGGCGATCCCGAAGGCCGTGCCGGTGGTGCCGTACAGGAAGGCGACCTCCGCGAAGGAGAAGCCGCCGAGCCCCCGCACCTGTCCGAACATCAGCAAGATCACGACGAAGTCGAAGAAGGTGACGCAGAAGGACGAGAAGAGCGTCAGCGCGAAGGAGGCGCGGTACGCCATCGTGGAGCGGATCCACATGGCGGCGACCATCCGGTACGCGCGGACGGCGTCGACGGCGGCGCGGTACGGGCCCCGTTTCCGGGCGGCGTCGGCGGCGGAGTACGGGTCCCGCTCCCGGGTGGCGGCGGGGTACGGGTCCCGCTCCCGGGCCCCGTCCGTGCGGAGGAGCTCACCCACCCTGGACCACCACCTTCCGCGTCGCCGCCGCCTGGGCCGCCCGGCCCGCCGCGAACAGCACCGCGCACCAGCCGGCCTGGAAGCCGTACGCCCCGACGAGGTCCCAGCCGTCCCCGTACCGCCCCAGGTAGACGTCGGCCGGGACCTGGAGCAGGGCGGCCCACGGCAGCGCCCGGGCGACCTCGCCGAGCGCGCCGGGGAAGACGTTCAGCGGGAGCAGCATCCCGGAGAAGAAGAGGCCGCTCAGCCAGGCCACCTGGACCACGCCCTGGCCGTCGAGGAACCAGAAGGCGCTCATCGCGACCAGGTACCAGAGCGCGAAGGAGACGAGCGAGCCGAGCGCCACCGCCAGCAGGAAGGCGGCCCACCCGGCCGGACCGTCCGGAAGGGTGAAGTCGAAGAAGGCCGCGCCGACCAGCAGCGGCACGGCGCCGCGGCCGAGCAGCTGGTAGGCGGAGCGGCCCGCGTTGGCCGCGCACCACCAGGACTGGAGGTCGGCGGGCCGGTAGAGGTCGACGGCGATGTCGCCGGTCCTGATCCGTTCGATCAGCTCGTCCTCGAAGCCGCCGCCCATGAGGCCGCAGACGGTGATGAGGGCCTGGCCGATCCAGACGTAGGCGAGGGCGTCGGCCATGGAGTAGCCGCCGAGCTGGGGACGTTCGGCCCACAGGGCGATGTAGGTGTACGAGAGGACGAAGCCGAAGACCGTGTTGGTGAAGAGGCCCGCCAGCGTCGCCACCCGGTAGGTGGCGTGGCGCCGGAAGCCGCCCGCGGCCACCGTGGCGTACAGCCGCAGCATGAGGGAGCTGCCTTTCTGAGGGCGTGCGGAAACGGGACGAAGCGCACGACCCTAGTGGCCCCGGCACACCACCGCGAGCGGATTTCCCGTCAGTCACCCGCAGCCTTCGGGAGTTTCACCCGCTTTATGTGCACTATGTGGTGCCATGTCCCCTTCCTCCCGCGCCTCCTCCCCCGCCGCACCACCCCCGGATCCGGGCTGGGAACCGAGGGACCCCACCCTCCCCGCACCCCGCACCCCCGCCGGGCCCCGGCGCTCCCTCCCCCGCCGCCTCCTGCGCGCCGCCCTCGGCCTGCTCCTCCTCGGCACCCTGCTGCTCGCCGGGGCCCTCGTGGCCGGATACCTCCTGGTCCCCATCCCCGCCGCCAACGCCGCCGCCGTCGCCCAGTCCAACCTGTACCTCTACCGCGACGGCACCGTCCTCGCCCGCGACGGCGAGGTCAACCGCGAGAACGTCCGCCTCGACCGGATCCCCCTCACCGTCCGGCAGGCCGTCCTCGCCGCCGAGGACCGCGACTTCCACACCTCCCGCGCCGTCGACCCCAAGGCCATGCTCCGCGCCGCCTGGAACACCGTCACCGGCAAGGGCCGCCAGTCCGGCTCCACCATCACCCAGCAGTACGTCAAGAACTACTACCTGGGCCAGGAACAGACCCTCACCCGCAAGGCCAAGGAGTTCTTCATCGCGATCAGACTCGAACGCGAGAAGACCAAGGACGAGATCCTCCAGGGCTACCTCAACACCAGCTACTTCGGCCGCAACGCCTACGGCGTCCAGGCCGCCGCCCACGCCTACTACGGCAAGGACGCCGCACGCCTCGACACCGCCGAGGGCGCCTACCTCGCCGCCCTCCTCAAGGCCCCCAGCGCCTACGACGTCACCACCCACCCCGAGAACCGGCCCGCCGTCCTCGCCCGCTGGGCGTACGTCCTCGACGGCATGGTCAAGGAAGGCTGGCTCACCCCCGGCGAACGCGCCGCCCTCCGCTTCCCCGACCCGCAGACCGCCCGCCCCGCCACCGGCCTCTCCGGCCAGCGCGGCTACCTCGTCCAGGCCGTCGAGGACCACCTCACCAGCCGCGGGATCATCGACGAGAAGACCCTCGCCGGCGGCGGCTTCCGCATCGTCACCACCATCGACCCCGACCGGCAGGCCGCCCTCGTCCGCGCCGTCGAGGACCGCGTCACCCACCGCCTCGACCCGGCCACCCACCCCGCCGACCGGTACGTCCGCGCCGGCGCCGCCGCCGTCGAACCCGCCACCGGCCGCGTCGTCGCCCTCTACGGCGGCGTCGACTACACCGAGCAGTACGTCAACAACGCCACCCGCCGCGACTACCAGGTCGGCTCCACCTTCAAGCCCTTCGTCCTCACCGCCGCCGTGCAGAACGGCGCCCGGACCCAGTACGGCGAACCCATCACCCCGTACACCCTCTACGACGGCACCGACCGCCGCCCCGTCGAAGGCTGGCCCGGCGCCCCCTACGACCCCGCCAACGAGGACGGCGAGAGCTACGGCGAGATCCCCGTCACCGCCGCCACCGACCTCTCCGTGAACGCCGTCTACGCCCAGATGGCCGTCGACGTCGGCCCCGCCCGCGTCCGCCGCACCGCCGTCGCCCTCGGCCTGCCGCCCACCACCCCCGACCTCACCGCCTCCCCCTCCATCGCCCTCGGCCCCGCCACCGCCAGCGTCCTCGACATGGCCCGGGCCTACGCCACGCTCGCCGCCCACGGCCGGCGCGCCGACCACACCCTGGTCGCCGCCGTCACCCGCGACGGCGAACCGCTGCCGCTGCCCGCCGCCGAACCCCGGCAGGCCGTCGCGCGGGAGGCCGCCGACACCACCACCGCCGTCCTCCGCGGCGTCGTCGAGAGCGGTACGGGCACGGCCGCGCAGGCCGCCGGACGCCCCGCCGCCGGCAAGACCGGCACGGCCGAGGACGACAAGGCGGCCTGGTTCGCCGGCTACACCCCGGAGCTCGCGACCGTGGTCGCGCTGATGGGCCAGGACCCCGAGTCCGGTGCCCACGAACCCCTGTACGGCGCCCTCGGCCTGCCCCGCGTCAACGGCGGCGGCCCCCCGGCCGAGATCTGGGCCCGCTTCACCCGCGAGGCCCTGGCCGACACCCCCGTACGCGACTTCGACCTGCGCCTGATGCCCGGCGCGGAACTCCCCGAGGTGCCCCCGGTGCCGGACGGCGGGGAGGAGGGGGAGGAAGGGGAAGAAGGGGAGGAGAACGGACCGGGCTGGTACGGGACGGGCGAGGCGGGCCCGGGAGCCGGGCCCACCGGCCCCGGAAAGCGCCCGGGCGACAGGCCCGCCGGCCGCTAGTGCCCCGAGCCCGGGCGGCAGCCCCGCCCTGCCGCTAGTGGCCGGAGGTCGCCTTCAGGCCGACCACGGCCACCAGCAGCAGGACGACGAAGAAGATCCGGGCGGCGGTCGCCGGCTCACCCAGCACCACCATGCCGAGCACCGCCGCGCCGGCCGCGCCGATGCCGACCCACACGCCGTAGGCGGTGCCGATGGGGAGGGTCTTGGCGGCCTGCGACAGCAGCACCATCGAGGCGACGATCCCGGCCGCGGTGAAGACGCTGGGCCAGAGACGGGTGAAGCCCTCGGTGTACTTCATCCCGATCGACCAGCCGACCTCCAGCAGACCCGCGACGATCAGAAGAACCCAGGCCATGACGACGACACCTCCGCGAGACGGAACAACAGGGGTGCGTCGTCTTTTCGCTTCGAACCCGGTACGGCGCGTCTCGTCGGGGCCCTTCCAGGCTAGCAAAGAACGGGCAAAGGCCCTGGTGACACCCGTCACCAGGGCCTTTGCTCCGTACGCGCTACAGGTACAGCCCGGTCGAGTCCGTGCTCTGGAACCGGTCCGCCGCCACCGCGTGCAGATCGCGCTCCCGCATCAGCACGTAGGCGACGCCCCGCACCTCCACCTCGGCGCGGTCCTCGGGGTCGTACAGCACCCGGTCGCCGATCTCCACGGTCCGGACGTTCTGCCCGACCGCGACCACCTCGGCCCAGGCCAGGCGGCGGCCGACGGCGGCGGTCGCCGGGATCAGGATCCCGCCCCCGGAGCGCCGCTCCCCCTCCGGGGTGTCGGTGCGGACCAGGATCCGGTCGTGGAGCATCCGGATGGGCAGCTTGTCGTGGGTGTTCTCGCTCACGGGAACGAACCTACCGGCCCGGCTCAGCCCTTGTGCTTCCGGGAGGAGCTCAGCAGCAGTCCGACGACCGCCACGGCCACCAGGGCGGCCGGCACGACGCGCTCCAGGCGCGGGGCGCCGTCCTCGTGGGTGAAACGGGCCTTCACGTCGGAGACGACCCGGTTCACGGCGACGAACGCCCGCCCGGCCGTCTCGTCGACGGTCGAGGCGACCTTGGCCTTGGCGTCTCCGATGATGGTCTTCGGGTGCATCCGAATGCCGATCTCGTCGAGCGTGACGGCGAGCTGCTCGCGCCGGCGGACGATGTCCGCCTCGATCTGCGCAGGGGTCCTGGCCTCCGACACCGCGCTGCCTCCGTAGTCGTATTCCGGTCGTTGACGGACAGTCTGTCAGTTCCGCCGCCGAAGGGCCGTCCCCGACCCCCATTAGGCTCATCACGTACGCGCACACCCCCGAGGAGAGCGAGCCATGAGCGAGCGACTGCAGCCCGGCGACACCGCCCCCGCCTTCACCCTGCCGGACGCGGACGGCAACGAGGTCTCCCTCGCGGACCACAAGGGCCGCAAGGTCATCGTCTACTTCTACCCGGCCGCCCTCACCCCGGGTTGCACCAAGCAGGCGTGCGACTTCACCGACAACCTCGACGTGCTGGCCGCCGCCGGCTACGACGTCATCGGCGTCTCCCCCGACAAGCCGGAGAAGCTCGCGAAGTTCCGCGAGAAGGAGAACCTCAAGGTCACCCTGGTCGGCGACCCCTCCAAGGAGGTCCTGGAGGCGTACGGCGCCTTCGGCGAGAAGAAGCTCTACGGCAAGGTCGTGACGGGCGTCATCCGCTCCACGGTCGTCGTCGACGAGGAGGGCAAGGTCGAGCACGCCTTCTACAACGTCAAGGCGACGGGCCACGTGGCCAAGATCATCCGCGACCTGGGCATCTGACCCGGCCCGCTCCCACGACGGGCCCGCCCCCTCCCGCCGGGGGCGGGCCCGTGCGCTTTCCGCGCCCCGCGGGAGGCCGGCGTGCGGCGCCGGGACGGGAAGGGCCGTACCCCTGAGACGGAGAGGGCGTCCCCGGTAGCATGACGGGGCGAGCGGCCGTTGCTGAATGGTATAAGCGGAGGTTTTAGGTGCCTCTGGGCGTTTCGCCCATGTGGGTTCGAATCCCATCGGCCGCACGGACAAGGGCGCTCCGCCTCGATGCGGAGCGCCCTTCTCGCCACCCCCGGCCCGTCAGCCCAGCAGTTCCCGGATCACCGGCACCAGCGCCCTGAAGGCCTTGCCCCGGTGGCTGATGGCGTTCTTCTCGGCGGGGGTGAGTTCCGCGCAGGTCACGTCGTGGCCCTCGGGCTGGAGGATCGGGTCGTAGCCGAAGCCGTTGGTGCCGACGGGCTCGTGGCGGAGGGTGCCTTCCATGCGGCCCTCCACCACCCGCTCGGTGCCGTCGGGGAGGGCCAGGGCGGCCGCGCAGGCGAAGTGGGCGGCGCGGTGCTCGTCGGCGATGTCGGAGAGCTGGGCGAGCAGCAGGTCCAGGTTGGCCTTGTCGTCGCCGTGGGTGCCGGACCAGCGGGCGGAGAAGATGCCGGGGGCGCCGTTCAGGACGTCGACGCAGAGGCCGGAGTCGTCGGCGACCGCCGGGAGGCCCGTCGCCCGCGCGAGGGCGTGGGCCTTGAGGAGGGCGTTCTCGGCGAAGGTGACCCCGGTCTCCTTGACGTCGGGGACCTCCGGGTACGCGTCCGCGCCGACGAGGTCGAGGTCGAGGCCCGCGTCGGCGAGGATCGCGTGGAGTTCGGTGATCTTGCCCGCGTTGCGGGTGGCGAGGATCAGGCGCTGTCGGGTCATGCCCCCGATTATCCCGGGGTGCAGACCTTCCCGATCTCGGCGGCCGCGTCGGTGACGGGCGTGATGTCGGGGCTGGTGTCGCCGTTCTTGACCGCCGTGCGGACGGACTCGACGCCCTTGGTGAGGTCGTCGACCGCCTTCGACAGGTCGGCGTTGTCCGTCGTGTTCTCGAGGTTGCCGAGCTCCGTGGAGATGGAGTTCAGGGACTCCTCGATCTGCGTGACGTCGTTGGAGGCGTTGGAGACGGCCTGCTGGAGCTTGCCGACCGAGGTGGCGATGGCGTCGGCCGTCTTGACGCAGTCCATCGCCTTGTCGAGGGCTCCGCAGCCCGTCAGCACGGTCGTGACCGCCGCCGCCGTGGCGACGGCGAGGGCTATGGTGCGGCGGCGCTTCACTGTTCGGGTCCTCCCCTGGCTGCGTACGTGGACGGGGCGCACGGTACGGCCGCGCGCCCCTCGCCGTAAAGGACGCAGCTCGCCCGGGGAGGGTTCCTCGGGGGTTTCCCGGAGCGGACCCCTAGGGGTCCGCCGGGCGGAGGTCCGTCAGAGGGTGGTCTCCAGCGCCTTGCGCTGGAGGTCGGCGAGGTCGGCGCAGCCGGCCGCGGCGAGGTCGAGGAGGGCGTTGAGCTCGGCGCGGTCGAAGGGCTCGGCCTCGGCGGTGCCCTGGACCTCGACGAAGCGGCCGTCGCCGGTGCAGACGACGTTCATGTCGGTGTCGGCGCGGACGTCCTCCTCGTAGCAGAGGTCGAGGAGGGGGACGCCGCCGACGATGCCGACGGAGACGGCGGAGACGGTGCCGGTGAGCGGCTTGCGGCCGGCCTTGATCAGCTTCTTGCCCTGGGCCCAGGCGACGGCGTCGGCGAGGGCGACGTAGGCGCCGGTGATGGCGGCGGTGCGGGTGCCGCCGTCGGCCTGGAGGACGTCGCAGTCGAGGACGATGGTGTTCTCGCCGAGCGCCTTGTAGTCGATGACGGCGCGCAGGGAGCGGCCGATGAGGCGGGAGATCTCGTGGGTGCGGCCGCCGATCTTGCCGCGGACGGACTCGCGGTCGCCGCGGGTGTTGGTGGAGCGGGGGAGCATGGAGTACTCGCCGGTGACCCAGCCCTCGCCGCTGCCCTTGCGCCAGCGGGGGACGCCCTCGGTGACGGAGGCGGTGCAGAAGACCTTGGTGTCGCCGAAGGAGATGAGGACGGAGCCCTCGGCGTGCTTGCTCCAGCCGCGTTCGATGGTGACGGGGCGGAGCTGTTCGGGGGTACGGCCGTCGATGCGAGACATGGGACGAGCCTAGCCCCATCCGTACGGGGTGCCGGTCCGCCGGCGGGCGGGCGCGGAGGTGCCGCGGGAGGCGCGCGGCCGGGGA
This sequence comes from Streptomyces sp. NPDC035033, assembly GCF_040636735.1. Classification (NCBI taxonomy): domain Bacteria; kingdom Bacillati; phylum Actinomycetota; class Actinomycetes; order Kitasatosporales; family Streptomycetaceae; genus Streptomyces; species Streptomyces sp. NPDC035033. The sequence continues at coordinate 19,302 of NZ_JBEZUZ010000117.1, forward strand.
CGCACGAGGGCCCGTTCCCCTGCCGGAACGGGCCCTCGTCAGCCGGGTGTCAGCTGCTCACATCATGTCTTCGATCTCGGCGGCGATCGGGTCCGCGTCGGTGCCGATGACGACCTGGATGGCGGTGCCCATCTTCACGACGCCGTGGGCGCCGGCGGCCTTGAGCGCGGCCTCGTCGACCAGGCCGGGGTCGTTGACCTCGGTGCGCAGGCGGGTGATGCAGCCCTCGACCTCTTCGATGTTGTCGATGCCGCCGAGCCCGGCGACGATCTTCTCAGCCTTGCTGGCCATGTGTCTCTCCCTGTCCGTTCCGTTCGCGGGACACGCGAATCTCGGCGCACCTGCGGTCCGCGTTGTCACGGTAACCCACGGTTGGCCCAACTTCGCG
>NZ_JBEZUZ010000118.1:0-19432 GCF_040636735.1 Streptomyces sp. NPDC035033
GATGGCCCTCGCCGACCGCGCCTACGGCCTGGCGCTGCACCCGGAGCCCCGGACCGCACCTCTGAGCCGTACCCCCGAGCCCGCCCCCCCGCCCGCGCGCCCCGCGCGCGATCCGCCGCGAAGAAGGACGAAGACCGTGACGCTGACGAGCGTGGACCCCGTCACCGACGGGTCGGGCGCCGTGGCGCTCCTCGACCGGACGAGGACCGCCGTCGACCCCCAGCTCCGCTCCACCGTCGAGACCCTGCCCGGCTCGATACGGCGTGTGGCCATGTACCACTTCGGCTGGGAGGACGCCGACGGCGCCCCCGCCACCGCCCAGGCCGGCAAGGCGATCCGGCCGGCCCTGGTGCTCGCCGCCGCCCGCGCGCTGGGCGCCCCGGAGGACCGGGCCGTGAAGGCGGCCGCCGCCGTCGAGCTGGCCCACAACTTCACCCTGCTCCACGACGACATCGTCGACGAGGACCCGACCCGCCGGCACCGGCCCACCGCCTGGACCGTCTTCGGCATCCCCGACGCCCTCATGGCCGGCGACGCCATGAACGCGCTCGCGCTCCGGCTGCTCGCCGAGGACCCGCACCCCGCCTCCGCCGCGGCCACCGCGCGCCTCGCCGCCTGCGTCATCGAGCTCTGCGCCGGCCAGCAGGCGGACTGCGCCTTCGAGGCGCGCGGCCCCCGCGAGGTCTCCCTCGACGAGTGCCTGGCGATGGCCACCGCCAAGACCGGCGCCCTGCTGGGCTGCTCCTGCGCCCTCGGCGCGCTCTACGCAGGCGCGGGGGAGGAGGAGGTCGCCGCCCTCGACTCCTTCGGCCGCGAGGCCGGGCTGGCCTTCCAGCTGATCGACGACCTCATCGGCATCTGGGGCGACCCGGAGCGCACCGGCAAGCCGGCCGGCGCCGACCTCGTGGCCCGCAAGAAGTCGCTGCCCGTCGTCGCCGCCCTCGCTTCCGGCACCCCCGCCGGCGACGAGCTGGCCGAGCTGTACTCCCGTACGGCCCTGGACGAGCGGGCGGTGCGGGCCGCGGCCGACGCCGTGGAGCGGGCCGGTGGCCGGGACTGGGCGCAGGCCCAGGCGGCCGAGCGGATGGGCCGGGCCGTCGAGCACCTGGCCCGCGCGGTGCCGGACCTCTCGGCGGCCGGGGACCTGCTGGCGCTCGCGGAGTTCGTGACCCGCAGGACCCGCTGACAAGGGGTTGCGCGACCACTACAGATGAAGCACTATATCTGTCGTGGTCGCGCTCGCGGCCGCGCCCCGAACAGAACAGGACCCGGTTTGCGCAAGCTCACCTACCTCGTCGCCTGCTCCATCGACGGTTTCATCGGCGACCCGCAGGGCGACGCCACGTCCATGTACTCCTTCGTGACCGAGGAGTACCTGGCGTTCGTGAACGCCGAGTACCCGGAGACCGTCCCCACCCAGATGCGGGAGGCCGCCGGGATCGACGCCGGCAACAAGCGCTTCGACACCGTGATCCAGGGCCTCGGCTCGTACCGCGTCGGCCTGGACGTGGGCATCACCAGCCCGTACGCCCACCTCCGCGAGTACGTCGCCACCCGCTCGCTCACCGAGTCGCCCGACCCGCACGTCGAGCTGATCGCCGACGACCTCGTCGGCCGGATCCGCGAGCTCAAGGCCGAGGAGGGCGGACTCGACATCTGGCTCTGCGGCGGCTCCACCCTCGCCGGCGAGCTCATCGAGGAGGTCGACGAGCTGGTCATCAAGACCTACCCGCAGGTGTACGGCTCCGGCATGCCGATGTTCGGCGCCGGCTTCGAGCCCCGCGACTTCGAGCTCGGCGCCGTCCGCGCCCTCGACAACGGCGTGCTGATCCGCACGTACACCAGGAAGCGGTAGCGGGCGCCGCGCCGCGGGGCGGCCTACCCTGGAGGCATGGGTGACGAGACGCACCGCACGCTGAGGGACCCGCTGGCCGCGCCGCCCTGCCCGGCCTGCGGACGCCCCCGCGCCGTGTCGGCCACCCGGCACAAGGTCCTCGGGGCCTGGGTGCCGGAGTGGGAGGTCCAGCCCTGCCGCAACCCCGACTGCCCGCGGTACGAGGCGGAGTCGCCGGACGACGGGACCGGCCGCGAAGGGGCCGGCCGGGAGCCGGCGGCGGACGGCACGGAAGCCACTACCACGCAGGTCACCGGCAAGAACGGCGAGAACGGGAGAAGTCCGGCCACCGGGTGACCGGCCGCGCGCCGGAGCCGGTCATACCGCTACAGTCCGCGCATGTCATCGGAGTCGACAGAAGTCTGGACCGGTTGGTACCGGGACCGCCGCGGTGCGGAAGCGATCGTCATCACGGCCGACGGCGGACACGTCACCGTCCGCGTCAGGGGAATCGAGTACACGGGCGCGAGCTTCGCCGCGCTCACCGCCGGCGAGGGCGGGGAGCCCCTCACCGGCTGCGTCCTGGAGTGGGACCTGCCGCTCCCCGTCGTCACCGACGGCACCGCCCAACAGGCCACGCTCAGCTGCCTGCTCACCCTCGGCGAGCGCGCCGACCTCAGCCTGACCCTGCACTACGGCGGCACCGCCTTCGAGGCGGTCGTCGCCGGCGGCGACTTCGAGGGGGCGCTGGCCCGGCTGCGCGGCCAGCTCCCCGAGGGCGCCGACTTCGGCCGGCGCCTCCTGTCGGCCGTGTGACGGCGGCGCCCCGGGGGGAGGGGCGCCACCGCCGTGCGCACCGGCCTTCCGGGCCGGTCAGCCCTTGAAGGCGGAAGCGAGCCCGTAGCGCCACAACTGGTCGACGCGGGCCCGCTCCTGGCTGTTCGGGACGGCGTTCTGGCACGACGTGCCCGGCCCGCCGCCCGACATCAGCTCGCTGCACGGCCCGCTGTAGTGGTCCGGGAGGCCGAGGACGTGCCCGGTCTCGTGGGCCGTCACCCGGGTGGAGTTGTACAGCTGGTTCTGCCGGTAGTCCAGGAAGATGTAACCGCTGCCGTGCCCGTCGGTGCTCGCGTACGAACCGCGGGAGTCGTTCCCCTCGTAGTAGCGGAAGTCCGGGTTGCTGCCCTCGACGAGCCGCACGTTGACCACCGAGCTGTTCCATATCTGCGTGGAACGGGCGATCTGGGTGCGGAAGGTGGGGGCGTTCGCCGCGCTGTAGACGACGGTGACGGCCGCGGTGGCGGTGGGGTTCGCGGCCCGCTTCTTCGCCACCGACCGCATCACGGCGTCGAAGAAGGCCCGGTTGGCCTCCGCCTCCTCGGCCGAGCCGGCGTAGGCGGCGTACGCGGGGACCGCCGCGGCCGGGCGGGTGTCGGGCGCGGCGGCCGCCGGGGCGGCGGCGCCGAACGAGACCGCCAGGCCGAGGCCGAGCGCGGCGGTCAGGGTGCGGGTGAGGACCTTGGGGTGACGCATGGGGGGCTCCTCCCGATCGGGGTCGGGAGAGAGTCTCGGGGCGGTGGAGCCCGCCGGGAAGGATGCCGAACCCCGATAACGCGAACGCATCACCGCCGTCGACGGCACCCAAATGGCTTGCTTTTAGCGGCAGTTGAGGCGATCCGGGCGTCTGGTGCGGGGCCGGAACGCCGCCCTACGCTCGGGGCATGGAGCTGGAGGTGAGGCACCTGCGCGCGCTCTGCGCCATCGCGGACACCGGCAGCCTGCACAAGGCCGCGCGGCAACTGGGCATGAGCCAGCCCTCGTTGACCACCCAGCTGCGCCGCATCGAGAACGCGCTCGGCGCCGAACTCTTCTCCCGGGGCCGCACCGGCTGCCGCCCCACCGCGCTCGGCCGTTCCGTCATCGGCCGGGCCCGCCCCCTCGTCGCCGGCATGGCCGCGCTCGTCACCGAGGCCCGCGCCGAGGCGGCCCGCTCCGACGGTCCCGAACTCCGGGTCGGCTCCACCGCGAGCCGGGCCCTGCCGGGATGGCTGCGGCGGCTGCGGGAGCGGTTCCCGGGCACGGCCGTCGGCCTGCGCGTCGACGTCTCCGCGCACGCGCTGCTGCGGGAGGTGGCCGGCGGCCGGCTCGACGTGGCCTTCGTCCACGAGGTGGAGGGCTGCCCGCTGCGCGTGCCCGACGGCCTGGTCCGGCGCGTCCTCGTCGACCGCGAGCCCCAGTTCGTCTCCCTGGCGCCCTCCCATCCGGCCGCCGCCCGCCCCGTGGTCGACCTCGTGGAGCTGGCCGGCGACCACTGGATGGTCGACCCCAGCGTGGACGGCGAATGGGACGGGCTGCGCCGCGTGCTGGCCGCGGCCGGCATCGACCCGCCCGTCCTCCACGGCGACTACCACACGGCCGCCTCCCTCATCGCGCTGGGCGAGGCCGTCGCCCCCTGCCAGCCGACGTCGGTGCCCCGCGAGGACCTGGCCGTCCGCCCCCTCCGCGGCGACCCCCTCGCCGTCCGCCTCCTCCTGTACGCCCGCCCCGGCGCGGCCCTGGACCCCCTGCACGCCGATCTGACGGCCGCCTACCGCGAGGCCGCCCGCCGCTCGGCCCCGTACCGCGCCTGGCTCCGCGCGGGCGGCACGGCGGGCCCGTGCCTCCTCCGGGACCACCCGTAGCCGCGGAGCGTCACCGCGCCAAGGGCGAGCGATCCCCCGCCTCCTGATCGAAATTCGATCAATCGACACCTTCTCATTGACTCGATCATCGATCGCTCCTAGCTTCTGGCGGCACCAGACCTCCGGAAAGGGCGGTGTTGTGTCATGGCCATGCAGGCCCTCTCAAGACGGCGCACGACGATCAGGGGGATCGGCGTCCTCGTCCTCGCCCTCGTGGGCGGCGTCGGCCTCGCCGAGGCGCCCGCCTCGGCCGCGGGGACCACCACCCACGTGGACTGCTCGCGCCCGTCCGCCGGCGACGGCAGCCCGGCCGCGCCGTTCAACAGCATCGCCCAGGCCAACGGGAGGACCTACGGGCCCGGCGACACGCTCGCCTTCGCCGCCGGCACCACCTGCACCGGCTCCCTCGCCCCCAGGGGCAGCGGGACCGCCCTGGCCCCGATCACCCTCACCGGCTACGGCACCGGAGCCCTGCCCGTGATCGACGGCGGCGGCGCCGCGAACGCGGTCTCCTTCACGAACCAGGACCACTGGCGGGTCAGCGGCCTCAAGCTGACGAACCCCGCCCCCTCCCTCGCCCGCCGCACCGGCCTGCGGATCTCGGCCACCGACGGCACGGCCCACCGCGGTTTCGACATCGGCCACCTCGTCATCGACCGGGTCGCGGGCCAGACGAACAAGAACAGCCCCACCACCGAGGACTTCGTCCAGTCCGCGGGCGTCGTCACCGGCGCGAGCGGCGCGAACTCGACCCTCCACGACATCCACGTCCACCACAACCAGGTCAGCAACACGGGCGGCGGCGGCCTCAAGATCCGCGTCGGCGCCATGGCGGTGAAGGGCTCCGGGGTGCTGATCGAGCACAACACCGTCCGGGACGTCGGCGGCGACGGCATCATCGCCAGCTACGCCGACGCGCCGCTGATCCAGTTCAACGAGGCCGCCGGCGTCGGCAACGGCGCGTACCCGTTCTCCGGCGGCAACTTCGCCGGCATCTGGGTGCTCGGCGACCGCGACCCGACCATCCAGTACAACGCCGTGCACGACATCACGCGGATGTCGGTGGCCGACAGCCAGGCCTTCGACTGCGACTGGGGCAACACCGGCACCTGCACGGTCCAGTACAACTTCAGCCGCGACAACATCGGCGGCTTCTTCCTCGACTGCGACGGCTGCGGCACCATCGGCGGCGCGAAGCAGATCGTCCGCTTCAACGTCTCCGAGAACGACTGCCGCATGAGCAGCAACAGCGCCGGCCGGTCCGCGCTGCACCTGTACAACAACGTCTTCTACTGCACGGACAGGAAGTTCGCCGTCACCCTCCCCGACGAGAGCGTGGTCGAGAACAACATCTGGGTGGGCACCGCCGACTCCCGGCTCCCCACCGGCCCCGGCATCCAGTGGTGGTGGAACGTCTTCCAGGGGGTGCCGCGCCCGACCGCCAACGGCATCGCGGGCGACCCCCGCTTCGTGGACCCCGGCACCGGCGGCGACACGCTCGCCTCCGCCGACGGCTACCGGCTGCGCGCCACGTCCCCCGCCCTGGGCAACGGCTCCGTGATCGCCGGCAACGGCGGCCGCGACTACTGGGGCAACCCCGTCTCGTCCACCGCGAAGCCGCACCGCGGCGCCTACAACGGCCCCGGCCTGTAGAACCCCGCCGCCCGACACGCCCCGGGAACACCGGGAACACCGGGAAACGCCGACGGCCCGTCCGGGATCCCGGACGGGCCGCCGACGTCGTGCCCCCGGCCCGCGGCGCGGGGACGGGAGAAGCCGGGGTCAGGCCTTCTTCGTCTCCCAGAAGATGCGGTCGATCTCGGCGATGAGCTCCAGGGCCTTCTCACCGGTCTTCGGGTCGGTGGACGCCTTGGCGGCCGAGAGGGCCTTCAGGGTGTCGTTGACCAGCTGGTTGAGCTCGGGGTACTTCTCGAAGTGCGGGGCCTTGAAGTAGTCGCTCCACAGGACCGAGACGTGGTGCTTCGCGAGCTCCGCGCGCTGCTCCTTGATGACCGTGGCGCGGGCCCGGAAGTGCGGGTCCTCGTTCGCCTGGTACTTCTCCTGGACAGCCTTGACGGACTCGGCCTCGATACGGGCCTGAGCGGGGTCGTACACGCCGCAGGGGAGGTCGCAGTGGGCGCTGACCTTGACCTTGGGGGCAAACAGGCGGGAGAGCATTGAGCCGTCCTTCCTCGTGATCGTCTTCTCAAGTGGGAGATTACTCGGTGAGAAGGGCGTTTTCGCGAGCGCCCCCTGGGGCTTAGGTCAAAAGTCCGGGGAACGGATCGGGCTCGTGTACGAGTCGACGAGGGGAGCAGGAGTGGAGCGGGAGGCTGCGGCGCCGGCCGAGGCGCCGTTCGGGATCGCCGAGGTGACGGGGGTGTCGATGGTGCCGACGCTGCTGCACGGGGACCGGCTGTTCGTGCGGTACGGAGGGCGCGTGCGGGCGGGCGACGTCGTCGTGCTGCGCCATCCGCTCCAGCAGGATCTGCTGGTCGTGAAGCGGCTGGTCGAGCGACGGGACGCCGGATGGTGGGTGCTCGGGGACAACCCGGCCGCCGAGGGCGACAGCCGGGTCTTCGGGGCCGTGCCGCCCGGGCTGGTGCTCGGACGGGTGCTCGGGCGGTACCGGCCGGTGACGCCGGGGCGTCAGCGCTCGGCCGGGGTGGTGCTCTCCTGGCTGTTCTCCGCGGTGCGGCCGGTGCGGTCGGTGCCGCCGTCGGCCCGCTCGGCCTCCAGGCGCTTGCGGGCCCGGTAGGCGGCCACGTTGGCGCGGGTGGCGCAGCGGTCGGAGCAGTAGCGCCGGGAGCGGTTGGTGGAGGTGTCGAGGTAGGCGTTGCGGCAGGGCGGGGCCTGGCAGAGGCCGAGCCGGTCGGCGCCGAACTCGGTCAGGTGGAAGGCGAGTCCCATGGCGGAGATGGCCGCGTAGCCGGCGGTCGCGTTGGACGAGTGGTCGGCGAGGTGCATGTGCCAGCGGGGCCGGCCCTCCTCGTCGAGGAAGTCGTGGCCGGAGATCTGCGGGCTGACCGGGAACTCCAGGAGGAGGGAGTTGAGGAGGTCGACCGCGCCGGTGTGGTCGCCCTCGTCCGCCGCGGTGAAGACCGCCCGCAGCCGGGCCCGGATCGCGCGGAAGCGGGTCAGGTCGGCGTCGGTGACCCGGCGGGCCATCTGGGAGGCCTCGCCGAAGAGTTCCCTGACCGCCTCGACGGAGGTGAGGCCGTCCCTGCCGCGGGCCGGCTCCTCGGTGTTGACCAGGCGCACGGCGTAATCCGAGTAATAGGCCAGTTCCACTTGTAGTCCTTACGGTGGCGGGCTAGGGTCGGCGTCGAGGGGGTAACTGGTGTTTCCCCTCCGAGGGTATTACGTTCTCGGGTTTTCTGTGGCTTCGACGACGGAGGATGCGGACATGGGCGACACCGACTGGGCGGCCTGGCAGCGGAGCTGGGACCGTCAGCAGGAGTGGTACATGCCGGACCGCGAGGAGCGGTTCCGCGTGATGCTCGACATGGTCGAGGCGCTGGTGGGACCGGAGCCCCGCGTCCTCGACCTCGCCTGCGGTACGGGAAGTATCACGGACAGGCTCCTCAGGAGGTTCCCGGACGCGGTCTCCACCGGCGTCGACCTCGACCCCGCGCTGCTCGCCATCGCCCGCGGCACCTTCGAGGGCGACGGGCGCGTCACCTTCGTGACGGCCGACCTCAAGGACCCCGGGTGGACGGAGGCGCTGCCGTACGACACGTACGACGCCGTCCTCACCGCCACCGCCCTGCACTGGCTGCACAGCGAGCCGCTGGCCACCCTGTACGGGCAGGTCGCCGGGCTCGTCCGGGACGGCGGGGTCTTCATGAACGCCGACCACATGATCGACCCGGCCACCCCGCGCATCAACGCCGCCGAGCGGGCCCGGCGCCACGCCCGGATGGACGCGGAGAAGGCCGCCGGGGTCCTCGACTGGGCCGAATGGTGGGCGCTCGCCGCGAAGGACCCGGTCCTCGCCGAGCCCACCGCCCGCCGCTTCGAGATCTACGGCGAGCACGCCGACGGCGACATGCCCCCGGTCGGCTGGCACGCCGACACCCTGCGGGCCGCCGGCTTCGGCGAGGCCCGGCCGGTGTGGTGCTCGCCGTCGGACACCCTGCTGCTGGCCGTGAAGTAGCCCGGACGCGGGAGAGGGGCGGTACGGGCCTGGAAGCCCGTACCGCCCCTCTCCGCGCGCCTTACAGCACCTTCGACAGGAACGCCTTCGTCCGGTCGTGCTGCGGGTCGGTCAGGACGTCCCGCGGGTGGCCGGACTCGACCACCACGCCGCCGTCCATGAAGACCAGCGAGTCGCCGACCTCCCGGGCGAAGCCCATCTCGTGGGTGACGACGATCATCGTCATGCCCGACTCGGCCAGGTCCCGCATGACGTCGAGGACGTCGCCGACGAGCTCCGGGTCGAGCGCCGAGGTCGGCTCGTCGAAGAGCATCAGCTTCGGCTCCATCGCCAGCGCGCGGGCGATGGCGACGCGCTGCTGCTGGCCGCCGGAGAGCTGCGAGGGGTAGTTCCCCATCCGGTCCCGCAGGCCGACCCGGTCGAGCAGGCGCTCGGCCCGCTCGCGGGCGACGGCCTTGGCCTCGCCCTTCACCTGGACGGGTGCCTCCATCACGTTGGCCAGGGCCGTCATGTGGGGGAACAGGTTGAAGCGCTGGAAGACCATGCCGATGTCCCGGCGCTGGGCCGCGACCTCGCTGTCCTTCAGCTCGTACAGCTTGTCGCCCTTCTGGCGGTAGCCGACGAGCTGGCCGTCGACCGAGAGCCGGCCGCCGTCGATCCGCTCCAGGTGGTTGATGCACCGCAGGAAGGTCGACTTGCCGGAGCCGGACGGGCCGACCAGGCAGAACACCTCTCCGCTGCGGACCTCCAGGTCGATGCCGCGGAGGATGTGGGCGGCGCCGTAGGACTTGTGGACGCCCTCCGCCTTGACCATGAGCTGACCGGTCATGCCGATGCCTCCGGGGAACGCTTGAACGTGGCGAGGTTCGTCTTCACGCGCTGCCACGGGGTGGGCGGCAGGTTGCGGGTCGAACCGCGGGCGAAACGGCGCTCCAGGTAGTACTGGCCGACGCTGAAGACGCTGGTCAGCGCCAGGTACCAGATGGAGGCCACGAAGAGCATCTCCATCACGGCGCCGGAGACGGAGCCGATGTTCGAGGAGGCGCGGAGCAGCTCGGTGTACTGCACCGCCGAGACCAGCGACGAGGTCTTGAGCATGTTGATGAACTCGTTGCCCGTCGGCGGCACGATCACCCGCATCGCCTGCGGCAGCACGATCCGGCGCATGGTCTTCGTCTGGGACATGCCGAGCGCGTGCGCCGCCTCGGTCTGCCCCTCGTCGACCGACTGGATGCCGGCGCGGACGATCTCCGCCATGTACGCGCCCTCGTTCAGGCCGAGGCCCAGCAGGGCCACCATGAACGGGGTCAGGACCTGCGAGGTCTCGTCCTTGTAGATCGGCCCGAGGTCGATGTACTCGAAGATCAGGGCCAGGTTGAACCAGACGAGGAGCTGGACGTAGACCGGCGTGCCGCGGAAGAACCAGATGTAGAGCCAGGAGACGGCTCCGGTGACCGGGTTCTTCGACAGCCGCATCACGGCGAAGAGGATGCCGAGGACGAGGCCGAGCGCCATCGCGGAGACGCTGATGAGGACGGTCTTCCAGAGGCCGACGAGGATCGACTCGTCGAAGAGCTTGTCCCACACCGTGTCCCAGATGATGTTGCCCTGGGAGAAGGCGTAGACGAGCCAGCCGAGGAGGGCCACGACCACGACGCCGCTGATCCAGCGGCCGTAGTGGCGGACCGGGATGGCCTTGATCGCCTCGTAGGGGGTGCCCGAGGGGGCGGACCCGGCCGGCGTCGGTGCCGGGTCCTTGCTGATCTTGTCAGTCATGACGACTGCCCTTCAGTGGTGCGAGGGAAAACGGGCAGGTCACTTGCCGGCGTTGATCGTGGCCGACTTGACCGCGCTGTTCTCGACGTCCCACTTCTTCAGGACCTCGGCGTAGGAGCCGTCCTTGATGATCGCGTCGAGCGCCTCCTTGATGGCGTCGCGCAGCTGGGTCTTGTCCTTGGAGACGGCGATGCCCATGAGGCCGACGTCGGTCTGGTTGCCGACGACCTCGAAGTCCTTGCCGCCGCCGGAGGTCTTCGCGATGTACGCGGCGACCGGGTAGTCGTTCAGGTCGGCGACCGCGCCGCCGGCCTTCACGCGGGTCTGGGCCTCGGCGTCGGTGTCGAAGGCCTGGATCGTGAGCTTGTTCGAGCCGCACTTCGTGGCCTGGGCCTTGAAGGTGTCCTCGTAGATCGTGCCGCGCTGGACGGCGACGGTCTTGCCGCACAGGTCGTCCAGGGAGTTCACGCCCTGCGGGTTGCCCTTCTTGACCAGCAGGGAGACACCGGAGGAGAAGTAGTCGACGAAGTCGACGCCCTTGCCGATCTTCTTCCCGTTGTCGTCCAGGCCCTCCTGGCGCTTCTTGTTGTCCGTCATGGAGGACATGACGATGTCCTGACGGCCGGTCTCCAGGGAGGTGATCAGGCCGTCGAAGGTGCCCGAGGTGAACTTGAACTCGACGCCGAGCTGCTTGCCCAGGGCCGCGGCGATGTCGGGGTCGATGCCGACGATCTTGCCGCCCTCGGTGAACTCCATCGGGGCGTAGGAGGCGTCCGTGCCGACCTTGATGACGCCGGCCTTCTGGATGTCCGCGGGCAGCTTGGAGAAGAGCGGGGCGGAGTTGGCGGGGGTGCCGCCCTCCTTGGTGGAGCCGCCGTCGGTCTGGTCACCACAGGCGGTCAGCAGCATCGAGCCGGCGACCGCGATGGCGGCGACCGCGGCAAGACGGGACGTGCGGGTCTTGGCGGCGGTCGTACAGCGCGTGGAGCGTGCGGTCATGGTCGGGATCCTCCGGCGTGTGAGGGAGTTGCCATAGGCGTTGCCAAGAGAGGCGCGCACACCTTCGAGTGTCGCTACCTCGTGTGATTACGGCATCTTGCCATTCGGACCGGCTCAAACCGACGGCCCCGGATGTCAAAATCGGGTAACGGGTGAGGCGCGAACCCCGACAGGCCGGTACATCAAGGCAGGATCTTCTTTCGTCACCTTCCCCCTTCGCCGAAGAATCTGCGGTCGATCTCGCCATTCGGACGACACGAAGGTCATCAAACGGATGGTGGGGGCATCTGTCCGGACATCCGGTGACGAGTCATTCTCCGTCCGCGTCCGGACGCGGTACGTATGAGTCGCATCACCGAGTGGATACGGACTCGTCTGCGGTGCCGTCTGTCCGGTAAGAAGGATCCTTACACCCCTCATCCGGGGCTCAGGGCGCGTTGTGCGGCGCGCCCGCGCGGCTGCCCGACACGGCGGCCGCGGGACCCGCCCGCCGCTCCACACCAGGAGCGGAAACCCTCGACAACAGACATAAAAGGGGTCTCAACCCAAATGGCAGCGGAGATCGTCAATCCTCGCAGCGAGAGCGGCACGGAAGGAGCTCCCGAGGAGCCCTTCGACCCGGCTTTCGCTCTCCACCGCGGCGGCAAGATGGCCATTCAGGCCACGGTGCCCGTCCGTGACAAGGACGACCTGTCCCTCGCGTACACCCCCGGCGTCGCCAAGGTGTGCACCGCCATCGCCGAGCAGCCCGACCTGGTCCACGACTACACGTGGAAGTCCCAGGTCGTCGCCGTCGTCACCGACGGCACCGCGGTGCTCGGCCTCGGCGACATCGGCCCGGAGGCGTCCCTCCCGGTCATGGAGGGCAAGGCCATCCTCTTCAAGCAGTTCGGCGGCGTGGACGCCGTCCCGATCGCCCTCGCGACCACCGACACCGACGAGATCGTCGACACCGTCGTCCGGCTCGCCCCGTCCTTCGGCGGCGTCAACCTGGAGGACATCTCGGCGCCGCGGTGCTTCGAGATCGAGCGCAAGCTCCAGGAGCGCCTCGACATCCCGGTCTTCCACGACGACCAGCACGGCACCGCGATCGTCACCCTCGCCGCCCTGCGGAACGCGGCGAAGCTGACCGGCCGGACCCTCGGCGACCTGCGCGCGGTCATCTCCGGCGCCGGTGCCGCCGGTGTGGCCATCGCCAAGTTCCTCCTGGAGGCCGGCATCGGCGACGTCTGCGTCGCCGACCGCAAGGGCGTCGTGAGCCGCGACCGCGAGGACCTCACGGACGCCAAGCGCGAGATCGCGGAGCTCACCAACAAGGCGGGCCTCGCCGGCTCCCTGGAGACCGCCCTCGCCGGCGCCGACGTCTTCATCGGCGTCTCCGGCGGTACGGTCCCCGAGGCGGCCGTCGCCTCCATGGCCAAGGACGCCTTCGTCTTCGCCATGGCCAACCCGAACCCCGAGGTCCACCCCGACGTCGCGCACAAGTACGCCGCCGTCGTGGCCACCGGCCGTTCGGACTACCCCAACCAGATCAACAACGTCCTCGCGTTCCCCGGCATCTTCGCCGGCGCGCTCCAGGTCCGGGCCTCCCGGATCACCGAGGGCATGAAGATCGCCGCCGCCGACGCCATCGCCGGTGTCGTCGGTGACGCGCTCGCCGCCGACTGCGTCATCCCGTCGCCGTTCGACGAGCGGGTCGCCCCGGCCGTCGCGGCCGCGGTCGCCGCCGCCGCGCGCGCCGAGGGCGTCGCCCGCCGCTGACCCCGCCACGGCAGGCCCCCGGAAGGGCCCCGCCCCCGTCCGCCGCATCCGGACGAAGGGCGGGGCCCTTTCCGCCGTTCGGACGGCCCTTTCCGCCGTCCGGGGGGTGCGGGGCGGGGGCTGGGGACGGCCGGGGCTCCCGGACGGCCCCGTGCGGGCCGGTCCCGCCCCGCCCGTCCTCCCACCGCGCGAACGGACGACGGGCGCCCGGATCCGCCGCGCGGAGGCACGGAGGGGGCGAGGCGCGAGGCGGGGAAGGGCGGGGACGGGGGCGCGGGGGCGGAAGGGTGAGGGACGCGCGTCACACCGGTGTGCGGTTCCGTGGGGTCCCGGTCGCGGCCTAGGGTCGGGCCATGTTCGCTGCCTACGCCGCCCGAATCGACCGTGACCAGCCTTTGAACGGACTCGAGTTGGGCGAACGCCCCGAGCCCGAGGTCCGGCCCGGCTGGACCACCGTCACCGTCAAGGCCGCCTCCCTCAACCACCACGACCTGTGGTCGCTGCGCGGGGTCGGACTGCCCGAGGAGAAGCTGCCGATGATCCTCGGCTGCGACGCCGCCGGCATCGACGAGGACGGCAACGAGGTCGTCCTGCACTCCGTCATCGGCCAGACCGGCCACGGCGTCGGGCCGGACGAGCCCCGCTCCATCCTCACCGAGCGCTACCAGGGCACCTTCGCCGAGCGCGTCACCGTCCCCGCCTGGAACGTGCTGCCCAAGCCGAAGGAGCTCTCCTTCGCCGAGGCCGCCTGCCTCCCCACCGCCTGGCTCACCGCCTACCGGATGCTCTTCACCAACGCCGGCGTCCGCCCCGGCGACTCGATCCTCGTCCAGGGCGCCGGCGGCGGCGTCGCCACCGCCGCGATCGTCCTCGGCAAGGCGGCCGGCCTGCGGGTCTTCGCCACCAGCCGGGACGAGGCCAAGCGGAAGCGGGCCGTGGAGCTCGGCGCCGTCGAGGCGTACGAGCCCGGGGCGCGGCTGCCGCGGCGGGTGGACGCCGTCATCGAGACCGTCGGCGCCGCCACCTGGTCGCACTCGGTCAAGTCCCTGCGCCCCGGCGGCACCCTGGTGATCTCCGGCGCCACCAGCGGCGACCGCCCCTCGCACGCCGAACTGACCCGGATCTTCTTCCTGGAGCTGAAGGTGGTCGGCTCCACCATGGGCTCCAAGGACGAGCTGGAGGACCTCCTCTCCTTCTGCGCGGCCACCGGCGTCCGGCCGGTGATCGACGAGGTGCTGCCGCTGGACCGGGCCCGCGAGGGCTTCGAGAAGATGGCCGCCGGCGACCTCTTCGGAAAGATCGTGCTGACGACCTCTTGATACGGGTCGGTCGACCTGATGGGATCTCCGGCACGTGAAACGTGAACAACGCTCACTTCCTCGTGCCGGAGGCCCTCGTGTCCCGCTTGTCGCGCACCACCCTCGTGGCGACCGCCGTCGCCGCCTCCCTGCTCGCCCCCCTCGCCCCCACCGCCGCCGCGACCCCCGCGGAGGCAGCGCCCCGCACCGGCTCCGGCGGTGACGGGATCCCCGCCCTCACCGACTCCCGCGGCCGCGTCCTCACCCTGCGCGGCTGGAACGTGGAGGACAAGGCCAACCGCGGCGACGCCGCCCTCTCCGCCGTGACGGAGAAGCACTTCCGCGACATGCGGGCCAAGGGCTTCAACTTCGCCCGCCTGCTGGTCTTCTGGGACGACCTCGAACCCCGCCCCGGCCACTACAGCCAGGGCTACCTGCGGAAGATCGAGCGGGTCCTGGACTGGGCCGACAAGCACGACGTCAAGGTGCTGATCGACGCCCACCAGGACGTCTTCGGCCCCGCCTTCGGCCACCGGGGCATCCCCGCCTGGGCCACCAGGACCGACGGACTGCCCTTCACCCCGCGCCCCGACGACTGGTTCTCCGAGTACTTCGAGCCCGCCGTCCAGCGCGCCTTCACCCACCTCTACGAGGACGAGGACCTCCGCCGCGCCCAGACCCGCATGTGGCAGGTGCTCGCCGAGCGCTTCGACGACCACCCGGCGGTCCTCGGCTACGACCCGATCAACGAGCCCATGGGAGAGCTCCGCGAGGGCGAGGACCTGCCCACCGCCGCCCACCGGATCGAGCGCGAGCACCTCACCCCCCTGTACAACCGGATCGCCGACGCGATCCGCACGGCCGACCGGGACGCCTGGATCTTCGTCGAGCCGACCCCGATCGTCGGCGAGGGCGTGCCCACCGGCCTGGGCCGGATCGACGATCCGAAGATCGTCTACGCCCCGCACTTCTACAACACCGCCATGGAGGCCGGCGCCGACTACGACCCCGCCGCCGGCTGGATCGAGAGCTACGAGCAGGCCGTCACCCGCTACCCCAAGGAGTACAAGGTCCCCGTGGTGGTGGGGGAGTGGGGTCCGCTCAACAACTCCCTGCCGAACATGAACCGCTTCTACCGGGACGCCATGGCCTCCCTCGGCCGCTACACCTCCGGCTGGGCCGGCTACGTCTGGTGCTACGGCGGCGGCTACTGCGCCGTCGACTCCGCCGGCGCCTTCCGCGCCAACAAGGAGCTGACCGCCGAGCCGTACGCGGAGGCCGTCGCCGGCCGGGTGCGCTCCGCCGCCCACGACCCGGCGACCGGCGTCTACCGCCTGGAGTACGACGCCGCCGGCCCCCGCGGCTCCCGCCTCACCGAACTGGCGCTGCCGGGCGGCGACTGGAAGGTCACGGCCCGCGGCGCCCTCGTCCTCCCCGACCGCGACCCCGGCCGGGCCCGCGTCCTCGCCGCCCCGGGCGCCCGGGTCACCGTCACCGTGACCCGGACCGGCTGACCCGGTCGGCCGACACGGCTCGGCCGACACGGGCCGGCCGGGCCCGGGCCGCCGGGGGGGAGGGGCGGCGGTCAGGCGTCCGCGCGGCGGTGGAGCATTCCGGTGATGCGGTGGGCCGCCGTCGCCAGGTGGCGGCGGGCCTCCGCGAGCTGGGAGTCCGTCACCCCGTGGTCGCGGGCCGCGTCCCGGATCTCGTCCCGGAAGCGGTCGAGCAGCCGGTCCAGGTCGCGGCCCGGATCGCCCGAGCCCGCCGTCTCCCGCGCCCACGCGGGCAGCTCGTCCGCCGGCGCCGGCGGCTCCTCCCGCTCCACCGTCCACGCCGCCGCGGGCCCGGCGGCGGTCGGCCCCTCCTCGGCTCCCGTACGGGGCCGGGAGTGGCCGGAGACGAGGTCGCCCAGCTGCGCGGTGATCCCCGACAGGCCCTCCCACATGGTCTGCGGCCACTCGCCCCGGGCGAACCGGTTCTGGACCTCGTCCTGCACCTGCTGGGCGATCCGCTGGAACTCCTTCGCCTGGAGCTTCGCCGAGCGGGCCTCCTCCCTCGCCCGCCGGGCCTGCTCCTTCCACTCCCGGCCGGCCTTCCGCACCTCCTCCCCGGCCTCGGCGAAGGAGCTCTTCTCGGTCGTCCGGGCCCGGCTCGCCGCCGCCCGCATCTCGCTGCGCACCCGCCCGGCCGCGCCCCGCACGTCCTCGCGGATCTCGGCCGCCAGCTCCGCGACGGAGTTCCCGATCTCCCGCTCCAGGGCGTCCAGTTCGGCCTCCCGGCCGGCCAGTTCGGCGCGGCCCGCGTCGGTGATCGAGTAGACCTTCCGGCCGCCCTCGCTGGTGTGGGTGACCAGCCCCTCGGCCTCCAGCTTGGCCAGCCGCGGGTAGACCGTGCCGGCGGAGGGGGCGTACAGCCCCTGGAAACGCTCCTCCAGGAACCTGATCACCTCGTAGCCGTGGCGGGGGGCCTCGTCGAGCAGCTTCAGCAGGTAGAGCCGGAGTCGGCCGTGCGCGAAGACGGGGGACATGTCAGAGCACCTTTCCGGGCGCGGGGGCGGTGGGGCCGGCGGGGCCGGCCGGGGGAGCGGAGGGGCCGGCGGGGCCGGGCTCCGGGCCCTCGGCGGACTCCGGGCGGCTCAGGAGGGCGATCGAGCCGGAGACCGTGGTCGCCCTGAGCGTGCCGCTGCCCGCGCCGAGCGTCCCGGTGAGGGACTTGGTGCCCCACTCGCCGGCCACCCGCAGGTCCTCGAAGGCGCTCGACATCGCGCCGCTCGTGGTGCTCGCCTCCACCCGGGCGTCCGCCGGGTGCGGCAGCCGGATGGCGACCTCGCCGGAGACGCTGGTGAGCCGGATGTCGGCGGGCGGGGCACCGGCCGGCGCCGGGTCCAGGTCGAGGACCATGTCCCCGCTGACCGTCTCCGCCCGCACCGAGGCGCCGGAGCCCTCGATCACCGTCACGTCACCGGTCACCGAACTCACCCGCAGCGCGCCCGTCACCGACTGGGCCTCCAGGGCGCCCGAGACGCTCTCGGCGCGGACCGGGCCGGAGAGCCCCAGGAGCGTGGTGGAGCCGGTCACCCCGCGCACCTCGGTGCGGCCCCGCAGCCCGGAGAGCGTGACGTCCGCCGTGACCGCGCCCACCTCGACCTCGGCGCCGGCGGGGACGGCGACCGAGACCACCGCCCGCCGCTTGTGGGCCTTGGTGTCCAGCCACTTGAGGATGCCCTTCCAGTGCAGGTCCTCATAGGTCACCGTCAGGGTGGAGCCCTCCTGGGTGACGATCAGGGGCGGGCCCTCGATCTCCGAGATCTCCACGCGCGCCGTGCTCTCGTCGGTGCCCACCACGTTCACCGCGCCGCCGACGACGCGGACGCGCAGCCGTGACACGGGATCGGCGGGCGCCAGTTTCACCGGCTCGGCTACGGACCACTCGGTCATGGTGCGGACCTCCCGTTTCTCAAAGCGTTCTCCGGAGCGTTCTCCGAGGCGTGTCCCGAGGTGCGTCCCGACGCGTGTGCCGGAGCGCCTCCCGAAACGTTCTCGGGGCGCCCACCGGGACCTTCCTCGAAGCCCTCGACGGGCGCCGCGGGACGCGGCACCGGCTCGCGACGCAACATATCGCGACTTCCCTCCTCACGATATATCGCGGTGTGACGCGGTCAACCCTGATTCATCCCTGACAGGGTCGGAGGAAAAACCGAGCGAAACGGACCTATTGGCCTAGCGTGGGGCCCATGAACGCGACATCCGGACCGGGCCCCGCGGGGGCGCTGCTGCTGTGCCGAGCCGACCCCTCCGCGGTCCGGCCGCCCGCCCAGCTCCTGCGGGAGCCCCTGCTCCTCGCCCCCGCCGGAGCCGACTGGAGCGTCCTCGTCCCCGAGGGGAAGCCCTGGCAGGACGGCGGGGAGCCGGTCGAACGGGTCGTCACCGGCTGGGCCACCGCCCTCGCCGTCTCCGCGGCCGCCTGGCCCGTCCTCGCCCTCTGGTGGGAGGCCGACCGCGCCGGGTTCACCCTCGCCGCCGGCTTCCGCCGCACCGTCGGCTACACCTGGCTCGCCGACGGCACCCCGGCCGGTGAGGACGAGGCGATGCGGACCTTCGCCGACCGCCTCGGCCTCGACCCCGTCCTCGACGTCCAGGCCCTGGAGCCGCTCACCCTCCCCGACCCCGAGGCCGACTCCCGTACCCGCCTCCTCGGCCTCGTCGCCGTCCTCGCCCGCACCGGCCTCGCCCTGCCCGCCGGCGCCGACCCGGGCGAGACCCCCGACCGGCTCCGCGAGGCGGCCCTCGACGCCGGCGCCGAGCAGCTCGCATGGCCCGGGTGGCGCGACGCCGTCCGCGCCGAGCTCGACGTCGTGGAGGAGGGCCCCCTCGGCCCGTACGTCCGCGGCCCCCGGGCACGCGCCCTCGGCGGCGCGCAGCTCGCCGCCGGCCTCCCGCTGCTCCTGTGGGGCCTCGGCCGGCGCAGCGGCGGCTGGACCGCGGCGGGGGCCCTCCTCGTCGCCCACGGCGCCGCGGGCCTCGCCTACGACCGGCTCCGCGCCCACTGACCCCCGGGAACGGCCGAGGCCCCCTCCCGCGCGGGAGGGGGCCTCGGGCACACGTCCTACTCGTCGTCGTCCTCGTCGTCGAGGCGGGCCAGCCAGGTCGCGAGGCGCTCGACCGGCACCTCGAAGTCGGGGTTCAGATCGACGAAGGTCCGCAGCTGCTCGGCGAGCCACTCGAAGGTGACCTCCTCCTCGCCGCGCCGCTTCTCCAGTTCCTCGATGCCACGGTCGGTGAAGTACATGCGATCCAGGATAGGCCCGCCCGGACGCGCCGGAGGCCCGGCACTCGTGGTGGAGCACGAGGACCACGCCATGACCATCGGGTCCGTGGTGGACCGGCTGCCCCGGCTGACGCGGCTGTGGCAGCTCGACCCCGGCGAG
>NZ_JBEZUZ010000119.1:0-19322 GCF_040636735.1 Streptomyces sp. NPDC035033
GCCCGGCGGGGATTCCCCGCCGGGCCCGCCGCGCCGGTCACGCCCCGCGCGCCTTCCGCACCTTCGCCGCCGTGTAGTCCCGGGCCTTCACGTACCGGCGCACCGGGTCGCCCGCGTACGTCCAGGGCGCGCAGCCGATGAAGCCGTCGACCGCCCGGAACTGCTCGAACGCCGCCTCGTAGCGGTCCTGCCAGTACAGCACCCAGGCCAGCATGTGCCGGGTCTCCGCGACGCGCGGGTCGTCGGCGCCGTGGACCCGCACGGCCTCCGCCAGGTCGGCGAGGGCCGCGTCCGTCGCCGCGACGACCTCGGGACGGTTGTAGAACTCCTGCGGGTCGAGATCGGACTCGTAGGTCTCCTGCTCGAAGTACGCCTCCAGCGGGAACAGCGCCATCAGGTCGCCCGGCCGGCCCCGGTCCGCCGCCCGCCGGGCGAAGGCGAGCGCCTGCTCGTGCGAGCCGCGCCACTTCGCGCACCAGTACTGCAGGCCGCTGGAGTACGCCAGGTAGTTCACCGGGTCGCGCTTCTCGATCTCGGCCCAGATCGCCTCGAACGCGTCGTGGGAGTAGCCGAGGCCCATCGCGAGCGGCAGTTCGCCGATGAACGGGCTCGGGTCGTCGCCCGCCAGCTCCTGGGCGCGCGCGAACGCCGCGCGGGCGTCCGCCAGGACCCGGTGGAACGACGCGAACTGCTCGTCGGTCGTGTGCTTGGCCTGTCGGGAGCCGCGGATCTCCCACGCCAGGTACACCAGCGCGCTCGCGTGCACGGCCGCCGCGGTCGGGTCGTCCGGCCGCTCCTCCCGCCACGCGCGCAGCCAGGCGTCGTCCTCCACGGCCTCGTGCGCGATCCGGCCGATCCGGGCCGTGCGCGCGTACCAGTCGCGCCCGGCCGCCTCCACGTACGCGGCCCCGGCCCGCCAGTCGCCGGCGCGCACCGCCTCGGTGGCCGCGACCCGGTCGGCCGGCAGGGGCGCGGCCTTCTCCGTGTCCAGCCGGTCCGTGGGCAGCAGGCCCAGCCGCGCCGCCGCCTCGGCGTGCGCCGCGGCGGAGTCGCCCGATCCGCCGGAGCGGGCGGCCCGGCGGGACTTGATCCAGAAGTACACCGCGACCGCGATGACGATCAGCGGGATGAGACGGGGCATGGGGTGGGGGGTTTCCTTCCGTGGAGCGGTACGAGGGGGGGCGGTACGAGGGGGGTACGAGGGGAGCGGTACGAGGGCGGGCGGGGTCAGTGCGCCGCGGCCGGCGCCAGGAGGGCGCGCAGCGGGGCGGTGTCCGGGCGGTCGGCGGTCGCGGCGTCCAGCGCGGCCGGGAGGGCGTCCGCCGCGCCGTCGGGGAGGCGCAGGGTCGCCGGCCCGGACCAGGACAGCTCCCAGCGGGCCCGGCCGGAGCGGAGCAGTTCGTCCGTCACCATCGCGGACAGGCCCCGGCGCAGCGCGGGGCGCGCGAACTCGCGGGCGGCCCGGCCGGTCGCCGCCGCGGCCTCGTCGGACTTCGGGAGCCGGCCGGCGATCTCCCAGGCGGCGCCGGCGTCGACGGCGTCGAGGACCGCCGGGAGCGCGGCCCCGCCGGCCGCCGCGCGCAGCTCCCCGGCGCTCCGCGCGACCCGGGCGCTCATGGCCTCGTGGACGAGGTCCGGCCAGTCCAGGCGCCGCATCCGCAGCGCCTCCGGCGTCAGCGACACGTCCTCGACGGCGGCCAGGGCGTCCTGCGGCGAGGCCAGCACGCCGAGCGCGGGGCCCGGGGTCTCCGCGCCGCGGCCGTCGTCGGGCAGCGCCTCGATCCGGGCGACCCGCTCGGCCGCCGGCGGGTGCGAGTCGTACGGCGAGGAGGGCTCGTCGGGGAGCCGTTCGCGCAGTTCGGACAGTTCGCCGGCGCGGGCCGCGAGCAGGTGGCGCACGCCGCCGAACACCTCGCCGCGCGGCGGCAGCAGCCCGAACTCGGTGCCGAGGGTGGCGTACGAGGAGAGGTGGACGTCGTGCGCCGCGTCGATCGCGGGGATCGACCGCAGGGCGCGCGCGGTGGCGTCGCGGCCGGCGATCCGGGCCGCCGCGAGGTCGGCGGCGAGCTCCTGGCGGCGGGCGCCGGCCAGGGTCGCCCGGAGGTAGAGCCGGCCGTAGGCGGTGTAGATCTTCGCCATGGTGCGGTAGGTGACGCCGGCGCCGGTGGTGTCGACCTCCTTGGCCTTCCTGCCGCGGGCGAGCCGCTTCTCGGACTTCCGCTCCTGGCGCGCCCGCTCCTTGGCGACCTTGTCGTCGGCCTTGGCGTGGAAGACGTCGATCATGCGGGCGACCTGGACGCGTCCGCGCACGGTGAGCGCGGAGAGGCGGGTGTCGGCGTGCGCGTAGTGGCCCAGCTCGTGGGCGAGGACCGCGCGGAGTCCGGCCTCGTCGAGCCCCGCCATCAGGGGCAGGCCGACGTAGAGCCGCCGGACCCCGCCGGCGATGCCGAGGAAGCGGGCGTCCTCGCTGACGGCGGCGTTCACGTCGGCGGTCAGCCGGATCTCGTCGGGGGCGCGGGTGCCCACCTCACGGGCCAGTTCGCGCACGGTCGCCCACAGCCGGGGCTCGTCGGCCTCGGTGACGAGGAGGCCGCCGGGCTCGTCCCGCGGCGGGGTGCGCAGCATGAACATGCCCCGGACCACGGGGACGGCGAGCAGCAGCGAGACGAAGACGATCTTGAGTCTGATCGCGGCCGGCGTCCACAGCCAGACCGCCCAGTCGACGGCGCCGAGCACCGCGAGCAGGCCGAGGCCGAGCAGATGGAAACCGGACAGCAGTGCGAGCGCGCGCACGGCGCGCAGGGTCGCGCCCATCGGGCAGAGTCCCCCCACGGGAAAAGGGTGCCGGAGAACGGCGGAACGGCAGGTCAGAACATGTGGGGGGAAGCGGAGTATCGCCTACGCTCCGGTACGCCGTCCACCGGGAAAAAGAGGCGCCGGGAGGCGCCCGGCGAAGACGCCCCGCGGAGGCGCCCCGCGGGCCGGCCCGTCACCGCGACAGCGTCGCCGGGCTCCCGCCGTTCGCCTCGTACCCCGCCACCGCCAGGTTCCGGTACAGCGTGTACTCCGCCGCCGGGGCCTCGCTCAGCGTCCACGGCACCGCGCCCACGTGCCCGTCCACGTGCACCAGCTGGTGCATCGCCTCGGCCCAGCGCTCGCCGCGCACCAGGAACCACACCAGCAGGTGCCGCACGTGCGCCAGCATCGGGTCGTCGGGGCGCGCCGAGTGCACCGCGTACAGCGCGCCCTCCACCGCCTTGCTCACCACCGCCGTGCGGTAGAAGTCCTGGACGAGCACCACGTCCGGCACGTGCTCGAAGACCGCGAAGAGCGGCAGCGCGGCCAGCAGCGAGCCGCGCGGCGCCCGCGCGGCGGCCGTCGTCGCGAAGTGGTCGGCCTCCTCGCGCGAGCCGTGCCACTTCTCGCACCAGTAGTGCAGCGCCGCCAGGTGCGCGCCCATGTGCTGCGGCGCCCGGTCGATGACCTTCGCCCACACCTGGTCGAACTGCTCGGGGCCGTAACCGAGTCCGCGCGCCACCGCGAGCTGCGTGATGTACGGGACGGGGTCGCCGGGCGCGAGCAGCGCCGCCTCCTCCGCGACCTTCCGCGCCTCCTCCAGGATGATCCGGAAGTCGTCGCTGCCCGCCGCCGAGGAGCGCCACGCCTGCTGCACCAGGAACTCCGCGTGCACCGCCGCCCCGCCCGCGTCCTTCGGCGCCTCCGAGCGCCAGGCGCGCAGCCAGGCCCCGCCGGCGCCCGGCTTCTCCGCGAGCTCCAGGGAGGCCGCGCCGGCGAAGGCCTGGACCCGCTGCCAGCGCACCTCGCCGTCCGCGCCGGTGCCGGCGAGCAGTTGGGAGGCGGCCCGCCAGTCCTGGGTGGCCTGGACGACGTCGAGGACGTCGAGGAGATCGTGGTCCGGGCCCGGGAGCCGCACGTCCAGCTCCTCCTGCCGGGCGAATCCGTACGCCCCCGGATCGGCGGCGTCGGGCGCGCCGGGCGCCACCTGCCGGATGCCGTCGCCGCGACGGCGCAGCAGATAGGGGCCGAGGACGCCGAAGAGCAGGCCCAGGGCGATCAGGAACCAGAGAATCTCCATGCGTCCATTGTCCAGGACGCCGCCGTGGACGAATCGAGGCGGCGGGCCGGGTGCGGCACTACGCTCCTGACCATGAGCGACCAGCACAGCCACCAGAACTTCGAGACCCGCGCCATCCACGCGGGCAACACCGCCGACCCGCTGACCGGCGCGGTCGTCCCGCCCATCTACCAGGTGTCCACCTACAAGCAGGACGGCGTGGGCGGGCTCCGCGGCGGCTACGAGTACAGCCGCAGCGCCAACCCGACCCGTACCGCCCTGGAGGAGAACCTGGCGGCCCTGGAGGGCGGCCGGCGCGGCCTCGCCTTCGCCTCCGGCCTGGCCGCCGAGGACTGCCTGCTGCGCGCCCTCCTCGTCCCCGGCGACCACGTGGTCATCCCGAACGACGCCTACGGCGGCACCTTCCGGCTCTTCGCCAAGGTCGTGCAGCGCTGGGGCGTCGACTTCTCCGTCGCGGACACCTCGGACGTCGGCGCGGTGCGCGCCGCGATCAACGACCGGACGAAGCTGATCTGGGTCGAGACCCCGTCGAACCCGCTGCTCGGCATCACCGACATCGAGGCCGTCGCGGGCGTGGCCCGCCAGGCCGGGGTGAAGCTGGTCGTCGACAACACCTTCGCCTCGCCCTACCTCCAGCAGCCGCTGGCGCTCGGCGCGGACGTCGTCGTGCACTCCCTCACCAAGTACATGGGCGGCCACTCGGACGTCGTCGGCGGCGCCCTGATCGCGGCCGACGCGGAGCTCGGCGAGGAGCTGGCGTACCACCAGAACGCGATGGGCGCGGTGGCCGGCCCGTTCGACTCGTGGATCGTGCTGCGCGGCATCAAGACCCTCGCCGTCCGCATGGACCGGCACGGCGAGAACGCGACGAGGGTCGCGGACTTCCTCACCCGGCACCCGAAGGTGACGCAGGTGCTCTACCCGGGCCTGGCCGAGCACCCGGGCCACGAGATCGCGGCCAAGCAGATGCGCTCCTTCGGCGGCATGGTCTCCTTCCGCGTCGAGGGCGGCGAGGCGGCGGCGGTCGCCGTGTGCGACCGCGCGAAGCTCTTCACCCTGGGCGAGTCGCTGGGCGGCGTCGAGTCGCTGATCGAGCACCCCGGCCGGATGACGCACGCGAGCGTCGCCGGTTCGGCCCTGGAGGTCCCGGCCGACCTGGTCCGCCTCTCCGTGGGCATCGAGAACGCCGACGACCTCATCGCCGACCTGCGCGAGGCCCTGGGCTGACGGCCCCGGTCCGGCGGTCCTCCACCGGGCACGGCGGGTCGCCGTGCCCGGGTTCCGCGCCGCTCAGGTCCCGGGCAGCGCGTCCTTCAGGCTCGCCCGCACCTCCTCGCGCAGTTCGGGGGAGTCCGCGTGCTCGTGGACCGAGACGGCGTGCTCGGTGGCGGCGCGGACGACCTCTTCCTCCTCGCCCGAGATGTAGAGCGTGCAGCCCGACACGCTCGGCGTGTCCCGGCAGTCGGCGGCTTTCCTGACCATGTCGGCCTCCTGCGGTGGTGTTCCGACCGGCCCCCGGTCTCCAGGCTAGGGCCGTCCTCACGGCCCGGCGAACGGCGGCGTGGTGGCGGCCGGCGGCACCTCCCAGGGCCGGGCCTCCGCCGCCCAGACGGCGAAGCCGAGCGCGGCGAGCGCGGCCAGCACCGCGCCGGTCCGCCGCAGCGCCCGCTCCCGCCGCCGCACCCGGGCGCCGCGCGCCGCCGCGTCGGCCCCGAGGCCGGGCGGGAGCGGCGGATGCGGCGTGTCGAGCAGCCGCCGCACGGCCGCCTCCTTGTCCCCGTACCGGCTCACGCCGCCCCCTCCCGGCCCCCGTACCGCCCCACGCGGCCCCCGTGCTCCCGGCCTCCGTACCGCCTCACGCGCTCCCCGTGCTCCCGGCCCCCGTACCGCCCCACGCGGCCCCCGTGCTCCCGGCCCCCGTACCGCCGCTCCACGCGGCCCCCGTGCCCCCGGCCCCCGTACCGCCGCCCCACGCGGCCCCCGCGCCGCCTCACGCGGCCGCCCTCCGGCCGCCGGGGCCCGCGTCCGCCCGCATCCGGGCCACCGCGCGGGCGCACACCGCCCGGACCCGGGCCTCCGGGAGGCCGAGCAGCGCCGCGACCTGCTCCTCGGGCACGCCCTCGTACAGGTGCAGCACCAGCACGAGCCGTTCCCGCGGGGCGAGGGCGCCGAGGACGCCGCCCCGGCCGGCGCGGAACCGCCAGGAGGCGCGGGCGAAGCGCAGGGCGAGCCCGTCCCGGGTGAGCGCGTACGGGTCCTCGTCGCGGCCCCGGTCCCGGACCGCGTACGTGTGGGCGAGGGCGGCGGTCAGCAGGGCGCGGGCGTCCGGGTTGCGGGTCCGGGTCTCGGCGGTGAGCAGCGTGGCGACGTGCAGCAGCCGTCCCGCCGCGCCCGCCACGAAGTCCTGGAACTCCCGGGCGCGGGAGGCGTGTTCGGATCGGGTCCGCCGCGTTCCCACACCTCATCTAGCGGTCGGGGGCGAACCGGGGTCAACCCCCTTGCGTCCGCCCTCCGCTCAGCCCGCCTGCGCCGCGCCGCCGCCGGCGGCGTGGTGCGCCGACTGCCGGGCGGAGAGCGCCGCGTTGAAGCGGGTGAGCAGGGTGCAGAAGGACTCGCGCTCCTCGCGGGTCCAGCCGTCCGTGACCTCGGCCATCAGCGTGCGGCGCGAGGAGCGGACCGCCTCCAGGCGGTCGAGGCCGCGCGGGGAGAGGGCCAGCACGACCGCGCGCCCGTCCTCGGGGTGCGAGGTGCGCTTGACGAGTCCGGAGTCGACGAGCGGGGCGACCTGGCGGGTGACGGTCGAGGAGTCGATCCCCATGCCCGCCGCGAGCGCCTTGACGCCCATCGGCCCTTCCTGGTCGAGGCGGTTGAGGAGGAGGTAGGCGGCCCGGTCCATGGAGTTGCGGAGCTGCCCGGTGCCGCCGAGGCGGGTCTGCTCGGCCCGGCGGGCGAAGACGGCCACCTGGTGCTGGAGGGCATCGAGGAGGCCGGGGTCAAGCTCGGTCGTCATGTCCTGAGATGTGGGCATGGCTGGGGGCTCTCTCGTGCGGGGGTGGTCGGTGTGGGGGACAGAGTACGCGGACCGGACGGGCTCCGTACCGGCCGTGCGGAAACCCGTCCCGGGCCCGCCGCCCGCGCGGCCGGGAGGCCGGTGAGCTGCGAGACTGTGGGTCATGACCTTCGGTACGCCACACCCCTTGCACCGGCTGATGCTCGACGACGTGCGCGGAGCGCGGAAGATGCTCGCGGGGGTGGCCCGGATGACCGCCGTGGAGGGCAGCCGCCACCTGTCCTCGCTGGTGGGGGCGCCGGTCCTGCTCAAGTGCGAGAACCTCCAGCGGACCGGTTCGTTCAAGCTGCGCGGCGCGTACGTGCGGATCGCGGGGCTCCGGCCGGAGGAGAAGGCGGCCGGGGTGGTCGCCGCCTCGGCCGGCAACCACGCGCAGGGTGTGGCGCTCGCCTCACAGCTCCTCGGGGTGCACGCGACCGTCTTCATGCCGGTCGGCGCCCCGCTGCCGAAGGTCGCCGCGACCCGCGAGTACGGGGCGGAGGTGCGGCTGCACGGGCACGTGGTGGACGAGACGCTGGCCGCCGCGCAGGAGTACGCGCGGGAGACGGGCGCGGTCTTCATCCACCCCTTCGACCACCCGGACGTCGTCGTCGGCCAGGGCACGGTCGGCCTGGAGATCCTGGAGCAGTGCCCCGAGGTCCGGACGATCGTGGTCGGGATCGGCGGCGGCGGCCTCGCCGCCGGGATCGGGCTCGCGGTGAAGTCGGTCCGGCCCGACGTGCGGATCGTGGGCGTGCAGGCGGAGGGCGCGGCGGCCTACCCGCCGTCGCTGGCGGCCGGGCACCCGGTGGTGGTCGACTCGCCGGCGACGATGGCCGACGGCATCAAGGTCGGCCGGCCCGGCGACGTGCCGTTCGGCCTGGTCCAGGAGTACGTGGACGAGGTGCGCACGGTCTCGGAGGACGCGCTCTCCTCGGCGCTGCTGCTCTGCCTGGAGCGGGCGAAGCTGGTGGTGGAGCCGGCCGGGGCGAGCCCGGTGGCGGCCCTGCTGAGCGACCCGGAGTCCTTCCGCGGCCCGGTGGTCGCGGTCCTCTCCGGCGGCAACGTGGACCCGCTGCTGCTCCAGCGGATCCTGCGGCACGGCATGGCGGCGGCCGGCCGGTACCTGGGCCTGCGGCTGCGGGTGGCGGACCGGCCGGGGGCGCTGGCGACGCTGCTCGCGGTGCTGACGGTGGCCGACGCGAACGTGCTCGACGTCAGCCACGTGCGGACCGACCCGCGGCTCGGCCTCACGGAGGTGGAGGTGGAGCTGCACCTGGAGACGAAGGGCCCGGAGCACTGCCGGGAGGTCGAGGGCGCGCTGCGGGAGGCGGGCTACACGGTCCTGGCCTGAGCGCGGGGCGGGGCCCGGCCCACTGTCCTAGGATCGTGAGAAATGCCCGAAATGATCCGGGAGTGTGGACATGCCAGGCGCGATCCACGCCGAGGGACTGGTGAAGACCTTCGGCGACGTCACCGCACTGGACGGCGTCGACCTCGACGTCCCCGAGGGCACCGTCCTCGGCCTGCTCGGTCCCAACGGAGCGGGGAAGACGACCACCGTACGGGTCCTCACGACCCTGCTCAGACCCGACGGCGGCACCGCCACGGTCGCCGGCGTCGACGTCCTCGCCCACCCCGACGAGGTCCGCCGCTCCATCGGCCTCTCCGGCCAGTTCGCCGCCGTCGACGAGTACCTCACCGGCCGTGAGAACCTCCAGATGGTCGGACAGCTCTACCAGATGAGGGCCCGGGCCGCGAAGGAGCGGGCCGGCGAGCTCCTGGACCGCTTCCACCTCGCCGACGCCGCCGACCGCCCCGCCAAGACCTACTCCGGCGGCATGCGCCGCCGCCTCGACCTCGCCGCCGCCCTCGTCGTCGCCCCGCCCGTGATGTTCATGGACGAGCCGACCACCGGCCTCGACCCCCGCAACCGCCAGGCCCTGTGGGACGTCATCAAGGAACTCGTCTCCGGCGGCACCACCCTCCTCCTCACCACCCAGTACCTGGAGGAGGCCGACCACCTCGCCCACGACATCGCGGTGGTCGACCACGGCAGGGTCATCGCCCGCGGCACCTCCGACCAGCTCAAGGACCGCACCGGCGGCGAACGCGTCGAGGTCGTCGTCCACGAGCGCGAGGCCATCGCCCGCGCCCGCACGGTCCTCGCCCGCTATGGCCCCGGCGACCGCGGCCCCGACGCCGTCTCCGTCGAGGACCACACCCGCAGGCTCACCGTCCCCGTCACCGGCGGCGCCAAGCTGCTCGCCGAGGTCATCCGCGACCTCGACGCCGTCGGCATCGAGATCGACGACATCGGCCTGCGCCGCCCCACCCTCGACGACGTCTTCCTCTCCCTCACCGGCCACACCGCCGCCCGCGGCCCGGAGGGCGACGGCGAGGACGAACCCCCCGCCCAGGGCCGCCGGCACCGGAAGGAGCCCGCGTGAGCACCCTCACCGACACCGCCCCCCACGCCCCCGCCCCCCGCGGCGCCCTCGCCCGGTCGGTCGCGGACTCCCTCGTCGTCACCAAGCGGAACCTGATCCGCATGTCCCGGATCCCGGAGATGGTCATCTTCGGCCTCATCCAGCCGGTCATGTTCGTGGTCCTGTTCAGCTTCGTCTTCGGCGGCTCCATGAGCGTCGGCGGCACCACCGACCCGGTCGTCTACCGCAACTTCCTGATGGCCGGCATCTTCGCCCAGACCGTCACCTTCGCCACCGCCGGAGCGGGCGCCGGCATCGCCGACGACATGAGCAAGGGCCTCGTCGACCGCTTCCGCTCGCTGCCCATGGCCCGCGGCGCCGTCCTCACCGGCCGCACCCTCGCCGACCTCGTCCAGACCGCGCTCACCGTCCTGGTCCTCGCGGTCGTCGGCCTCCTCGTCGGCTGGCGCATCCACGAGGGCGTCCCCAAGGCGCTCGGCGCCTTCGCCCTGCTCCTGCTCCTCGGCTACGCCTTCTCCTGGATCGGCGCCCTCATCGGCCTCTCCGTCCGCACCCCCGAGGCGGCCACCTCCGGCGGCCTGATCTGGCTCTTCCCGGTCACCTTCGTCTCCAACGCCTTCGTCGACCCGAGCCAGATGGCCGACTGGATCCGCCCCATCGCCGAGTGGAACCCCTTCAGCGCCACCGTCCAGGCCTGCCGCGAGCTCTTCGGCAACCCCGGCGTCGTGCGGTCCGACGCCTGGCCCATGCAGCACCCCGTCTGGGCCTCGCTGCTCTGGTCCCTGCTGATCATCGCCGTCTTCCGCACCCTCGCGGTGCGCCGGTACCGCTCCGCCGCCGCCTGAGCGCGCGCGGGAACGCCGGAGGGCCGGTCCCGCGGGGGGACCGGCCCTCCGGTCGTACGGAAGGGGGAGCCTCAGCCGGTGTACGGCTTCGCGCTGAGGATCTTCACCATGGCCTTCTTGCCGTTCGGCAGCTCGTACTCGGCGTCGTCGCCGGCCTTCTTGCCGTTCACGCCGATGCCGAGCGGCGACTGCGGCGAGTAGGTCTCGATGTCACCGCTGGCGTACTCGCGGGAGGCGAGCAGGAAGGTCATCGTGTCGGACTCGTCGCCGTCGAAGGCGATCGTCACGACCATGCCGGGCTCGACGACGCCGTCGTCCGCCGGGGCCTCGCCGACCTTCGCGTTCTGCAGGAGCTGGGTGAGCTGGCGGACCCGGAGCTCCTGCTTGCCCTGCTCCTCCTTGGCCGCGTGGTACCCGCCGTTCTCGCGCAGGTCGCCCTCCTCGCGCGCGGCGGCGATCTTCGCGGCGATCTCGGTACGCGCGGGACCAGACAGGTACTCAAGCTCGTCCTTGAGCTTGTTGTACGCCTCCTGGGTGAGCCAGGTGACGTTGTCGCTGGTCTGGGTCACAGGTGCTCCTCGTAGGTACTGGGAATACAAAGCATCGCCCGACACGGAAAAACGGTCGCTTCCCGGGTGGGCGAAAGCACGAGCCTAACAATGAGTGGCGGAAAGCGGGAGGACATAAACCACCGGGATGGCGTCGCCCCAGGTCACCACGGCGACCCGCCGGAACTCGCTCACCCTCCCCTACCCACCGCTACCGCGCCGTACACCCCAGCAGCTCGGCGCTGGTCGCGCGGGCCGTCGTGCGGAGGGAGAAGACGCGGTCGACCCGGCCGGCCGGGTCGTCGACGACGACGTCCTTGCGGGCCACCTCGGCGCCGTCCTCGGACCGGGACCGCAGCGTGCACACGCCCGCGATCCCCTCGTCCTTGCGGACCTCCAGGTGCACCTGCACCTCGGAGTCGCTCACCACGTCGAACTTGATCATCTCGGCGCTGACCTTGCTGCCGACCACGTGGTACCAGCCGAACCAGCCGATCAGGGCCAGGAAGAGCACCCCGAGGACCGCGCCGGCCACCTTCAGCTTCCGGTCGGCCGCCTCGTCCGCGGAGCGCCCGTAGCGCCCCTCGGGCAGCTGCTGGTCCACGGCGCTCATGTCTCGGTCCTCTCGGGGCGGGGGCGGCGGAATTTTCCTCCCCCCGATTCCGTCACTATAGAGACCACCCTCCGCGTCGAATCACTGAGGATCGAGTCTTGACTGAGCAGCTGCGACTGATGGCCGTTCACGCCCACCCCGACGACGAGTCGAGCAAGGGCGCGGCGACCATGGCCAAGTACGTGTCCGAGGGGGTGGACGTCCTGGTGGTGACGTGCACGGGCGGCGAGCGGGGCTCGGTCCTGAACCCCAAGCTCCAGGGCGACCCCTACATCGAGGAGAACATCCACGAGGTCCGCCGCAAGGAGATGGACGAGGCCCGGGAGATCCTGGGCGTCCAGCAGGAGTGGCTGGGCTTCGTCGACTCCGGCCTGCCCGAGGGCGACCCGCTGCCCCCGCTCCCCGAGGGGTGCTTCGCCCTGGAGGACGTGGACCACGCCGCCGGCGAGCTGGTCCGCAAGATCCGCTCCTTCCGTCCCCAGGTCATCACGACCTACGACGAGAACGGCGGCTACCCGCACCCCGACCACATCATGACCCACAAGATCACGATGGTGGCCTTCGACGGCGCGGCCGACGCCGAGAAGTACCCCGAGGCCGAGTACGGCCCGGTCTTCCAGCCGCGGAAGCTCTACTACAACCAGGGCTTCAACCGCCCCCGCACCGAGGCCCTCCACCAGGCCCTCCTCGACCGGGGCCTGGAGTCCCCCTACGGCGAGTGGCTGGAGCGCTGGAAGGAGTTCGAGCGCAAGGAGCGGACGCTGACCACCTTCGTCCCCTGCGCCGACTTCTTCGAGACCCGCGACCGCGCCCTGATCGCCCACGCCACCCAGATCGACCCCGAGGGCGGCTGGTTCCGCGTCCCCATGGAGATCCAGAAGGAGGTCTGGCCCACCGAGGAGTACGAGCTCAGCAAGTCCCTGGTGCCGACCTCCCTCCCCGAGGAAGATCTTTTCGCGGGCATCCGCGACAATGCCTGACATGAGCGCACACCTCGCACTGACGCAGCTGGTCCCCTTCGCCGCCGAAGAGCTCGACAAGAACAAGGTGACCCCCGGCGTCCTCGGGTTCGTCGTCTTCGCGGTCCTGGCCCTCGCGGTCTGGGCGCTGATGAAGTCGATGAACCGCCACATGAACAGCATCTCCTTCGAGGAGACCCCCGACCCGGCCGCACCCGGCCAGGCCGGCGAGAAGGCCCCGGCCGCCTCGAAGTAGCGGCCCGTCGGCCCGTACCCGCGCGGTACGGGCCGACCGCGGCAGGACGGCCTCACGGCGAACCGACCGGCCCATGAGACCTCCCCCTGCCTCCTCCGGCACGCCGACAATCCGGTCGACCGGATAGCTGGGCGACGCATCGGTTCCTTACAGGGCCCCGAGATCGACCGTGACGGAGAAGGGCGCGGTGGCCTTCACCGTGCCGGTGAACACCTCGCCGTCCCGATAGGCCCTGGTGGCGGGGTCGAGGACGTACGTGTAGACGATCGGGACGCCGGTGGCGGCCTGCTCGACCCGCCAGTAGAAGGGGATGCCGGCCTTGGCGTACTGGTCGACCTTCACGATCCGGTCCGTGGTCTCCGACCCCGGGGACACGACCTCGACGACCAGGAGCACGTGCTCGGGGCGGGTGGGCGTGAGGTCGATGGTCTCCGCCCGGTAGACGGTGACGTCCGGGCGGCGGTTGGTGAGCGGAACGTCCTGGAGGCGGACGTCGAAGTCCGTGTCCGCGTTCCAGTCCGGGCCCGCGGCGGCGTCCAGGGCATTGGCCAGGAGCCGAGCCAGCCGGCCCAGCCGCTTGGAGGCGCTCGGGCTCACGACGACCATCCCGTCCACGATCTCGATGCCGGCGCACTGCTCCTCGGACCAGGAGTCGTACTGCTCCGCGCTGATCTGCGCATGCATCCACGCGGGCGTCACCATCTCGGCGGTCATGGTGTACCTCCTCCGAGGAGCCTCGACGGGTCCAGCTCGGAAGGAGGTGGAGCGGCCCGCCACGTGAGGGACCACGCGTGCGATTCGGCCAGGCGGGGCGGGCCCGTGAGGGTTTCGCCGGTCGGGGGCAGGCGCTGTGAGAGGCTGGGTCGTATGAACCGGCTGGCTGGCACCACCTCGCCTTATCTGCTTCAGCACGCGGACAACCCGGTCGACTGGTGGCCGTGGGGGCCCGAGGCGTTCGCGGAAGCGAAACGGCGTGATGTGCCCGTTCTGCTGTCGGTCGGATACTCCGCGTGCCACTGGTGCCACGTGATGGCCCACGAGTCCTTCGAGGACGAGGCCGTCGCCGCCCTGGTCAACGAGCACTTCGTCGCCGTCAAGGTCGACCGCGAGGAGCGGCCCGACGTCGACGCCGTCTACATGGAGGCCGTCCAGGCCGCCACCGGCCACGGCGGCTGGCCCATGACCGTCTTCCTCACCCCCGACGCGGCCCCCTTCTACTTCGGCACCTACTTCCCGCCGGAGCCCCGCCACGGCATGCCGTCCTTCTCCGAGGTCCTCGACGGCGTCCGCGCCGCCTGGGCCGAGCGCCGCGGCGAGGTCGACGAGGTCGCCGACCGGATCGTGAAGGAGCTGGCCGGCCGCTCCCTCGCCGTCGCCGGCGACGGCCTGCCCGGCGAGGAGGAGTCGGCCGCCGCCCTCCTCGGCCTCACCCGCGAGTACGACGCCACCCGCGGCGGCTTCGGCGGCGCCCCCAAGTTCCCGCCGTCGATGGTCCTGGAGTTCCTGCTCCGCCACCACGCCCGCACAGGCTCGGAGGGCGCCCTCCAGATGGCCGCCGACACCTGCGAGGCGATGGCCCGCGGCGGCATCTACGACCAGCTCGGCGGCGGCTTCGCCCGCTACGCCGTCGACCGGGAGTGGGTCGTCCCCCACTTCGAGAAGATGCTGTACGACAACGCGCTGCTCTGCCGCGTCTACGCCCACCTGTGGAGGGCCACCGGCAGCGACCTCGCCCGCCGGGTCGCCCTGGAGACCGCCGACTTCATGGTCCGCGAGCTCCGCACCCCCGAGGGCGGCTTCGCCTCCGCGCTGGACGCCGACAGCGCCGTCGAAGACGGATCGGGGCACCCCCTGGCCGAGGGCCTCGGGGGAGGCAGCGGCCGGCACGTCGAGGGCGCCTACTACGTGTGGACCCCCGCCCAGCTGGAGGAGGTCCTCGGCGCCGACGACGCCGCCCTCGCCGCCGCCCACTACGGCGTCACCGAGGACGGCACCTTCGAGCACGGCACCTCGGTCCTCCGGCTGCCCCGGGAGGCGGGCCCGGCCGACGCCGGCCGGATCGCCTCGATCCGCACCCGGCTGCACGCCGCCCGCGAGCGGCGCGCGCGCCCCGGCCGCGACGACAAGGTCGTCGCCGCCTGGAACGGCCTCGCGATCGCCGCCCTCGCCGAGACCGGCGCCCTCTTCGACCGGCCCGACCTGATCGAGCGCGCCACCGAGGCCGCCGACCTCCTGGTCCGCCTCCACCTCGACGACGGCGGCCGGCTCACCCGCACCTCGAAGGACGGGCGGGCCGGCGCCAACGCGGGCGTCCTGGAGGACTACGCCGACGTCGCCGAAGGCTTCCTCGCCCTCGCCGCCGTCACCGGCGAGGGCGCCTGGCTGGACTTCGCCGGCGTCCTCCTGGACATCGTCCTCGACCGCTTCACCGCCGAGGACGGCGCGCTGTACGACACGGCCCACGACGCCGAAGCCCTCATCCGGCGCCCCCAGGACCCCACCGACAACGCCACCCCGTCCGGCTGGACCGCCGCCGCCGGAGCACTGCTCTCGTACGCGGCCCACACCGGCTCGCAGGCCCACCGGGCCGCCGCCGAGGGCGCCCTCGGCGTGGTGAAGGCGCTCGGCCCGCGCGCCCCCCGCTTCATCGGCTGGGGGCTCGCCGTCGCCGAGGCCCTGCTCGACGGCCCCCGGGAGATCGCCGTCGTCGGCAACGCCGTCGACCCGGTCTTCCAGGAGCTGCGCCGCACGGCGCTGCGGGCGACCACCCCCGGAGCGGTCCTCGCCGCCGGAACCCCCGACAGCGAGGAGTTCCCGCTCCTGCGGGGCCGCCCCCTGGTGGCCGGATCGGCCGCCGCGTACGTCTGCCGTCACTTCACCTGCGACGCACCGGTCACCGACCCGGCCGAGCTCCGCGCGCGCCTCTGACCGCGCGGAAAGGACACGGCCCCGCCGCCCCTCCGGAGAGGGACGACGGGGCCGGGCCGTCGCCGAGCGCCGTCGCTCAGCTGTTGCCGGCGCCGTTGCCGGACAGGACCGGGATGTCGCTGAGGATGTGCGACAGCGGCTCGTCGCCCTTGGCCTGCGTCGAGTTCTCGACGCACTGCTGGTTCTGCGGGGAGGACAGGACGTTGATGTCCTGGACCGCGACCGGGATGAGGCCGACGATCGAACCGGCGTTGACCTTGGCCGGGAGACCGACGCACGGCTTGTTCAGGGAACCCTGGACGAGCGCGAACTGCGGGCTCATGTTGCCGTAGGTGGCGGAGTTGCCGAACTCCTGGTGCGCGCCGTTGCCGGAGAGCGAGGTGGTGCCACCGTCGTCGGCGATCGCGAGCGCCTGGCCGGCCGTCGCGCCGACGACCGAAACGGCCACCGCAGCGGTCGCGAGGAGCTTCTTCATGGTTCTGGCCTTTCGGATGACTGGCTCGCGCTGAGTGCCGAGCCGTGCTGATCAACTGGTCAGAGGGACGGAGGTTCCGTGATGTCCACCGGACGGCCTACGGGCAGATGAGCGAAGAACCCCGGGCGGGCTCGTAGTCGGCGACCGGGACCGCGCTCGGCGCGACGGCGTCGCCGGGCGGCAGCGGGCGGTCCGCGCGGAGCCGCGCGAAGACCTCCGCCGCGCCCGCCGCGTCCCAGCCCACCGTGGACCCGACCCCCTCGACGACCGGGTTGAAGCCCCGTACGGGCACGGTCGCGAACTCGGTGCGGGAGGGGCCGACCGCCTTCAGCCGGGTGGCGAGCGCGAGCAGTTCGGTCACCGTGACGCCCCGCTCGGCGGCGGCGGTCCCGCGCAGCGTCGAGGCGAGCGCGGACAGCTTCGCCGGGTCCTTGAGGATCCCGGCCGACCGGATCCGGTCCAGCATGTTGACGATGAACTTCTGCTGCTTGCGGATGCGGCCGAAGTCCATCTCTCCGTCGGCCTTCCGCGAGCGCACGTACTGGAGGGCCCCGCCGCCGCCCACCCGCGTGGTGCCGACCGCCAGGTCGAGCCCGGTCGCCGAGTCCTTCAGCGGTTTGTCGGTGCAGATCGGCACCCCGCCGTCGACCCGGTCGACGGCGTCCATGAACCGCCGGAAGTCGACCGCGAGGTAGCGGTGCACCTCCAGCCCGGTCGCCGCCTGGACGGTCTCGATGGTCAGGGCCGAACCGCCTTCCGGATGGGCGGCGTTGAGCTTCGCGAGGTGAGCGGCGTGGACGGCGCCGGTCCGCCGGTCGGTGTGCGGGCCGGGAAGCTCGACGAGCGAGTCGCGCGGCAGCGCCACCACGCTGACCCGGTCGTTGCCGGCGGAGACGTGCACGAGCATGACCGCGTCGGTGCAGTCGCAGTCCTTGCCGCCGAGCCGGAAGCGTTCCTTCTCGGCCTCGGTGATCCCGGCCCGGGAGTCCGTGCCGACCACGAGCAGGTTCAGCCCCCGTGCCGGGGCGGGGAGTTCGGCGGGGCCGCCGAGGGCGGCGGCGAGGGCTCCGGGGGTGAGCGCGAGGAGCGCCGCCGGTGCGATCAGGAGCCGCCACGGACGCGGGATTCTCATGTCCGCACGGTATTTCGACACCGATCGCACACGGACGCGCGACGCGATGTCCCGTGCCTGAATCACTCCGTTGCGAGCCTTGTGTAATGATGCGGGAATAGCAGCGGAAGGAGCGAGGATGGCGCCGCCGAATTCCGGTAGTCCCGGGAAATGGGAACGGATGGCCTTCATTCCGAAGAGCCGGTACGTGACTGATCCGCCGGTCGCCGACCGGCCCCCCTCCGCCGCTCAGTTCCCCGTCTACTCCGCTCTGGTGGCCCAGTGGGCGCAGGCGGGACGGGCGGTCCCGGGCGTGCCGGACCGGGAGTGGGAGCGGCTGGTGGCCACGCCCGTCTGGCCGCGCTAGCGGGGCCGGTACGCGCGAAGGGGCCGCCCCGGCGGGGCGGCCCCTCGGCGTGTGGACGTCGCCGGCCGGGCGGGACGTCAGCTGTTGCCGACGCCGTTGCCGGAGAGGATCGGGATGTCCTCCAGGATGTGCGACAGCGGCTCGTCGCCCTTGGCCTGCGTCGAGTTCTCGACGCACTGCTGGTTCTGCGGGGAGGACAGCACGTTGACGTCCTGGACCGCGATCGGGATCGCGCCGAGGATCGAACCGGCGTTGACCTTGGCCGGCAGGCCGATGCAGGGCTTGTTCAGGGAGCCCTGGACGAGCGCGAACTGCGGGCTCATGTTCCCGTGCGTCGACGAGTTGCCGTACGACTGGTGGGCGAAGTTTCCGCTCTTGGAGGTGGTGCCGCCGTCGTCGGCGATGGCGAGGGCGGGGGTGGCCGCGGCGGCGGAGGCGCCGACGATCGCGGCGGCGGCGGCCGCGGTGGCCATGACCTTCTTGATCACGGTAGTTCCCTTCTAGAACCGGCTCCGTGCAGGGAGCCCCCTGATCAACTCGCTTCGGAGCGGCGGGTTCCGCCCCGTCACCCCGATGGCGGAGCGCGCGCGGCAGCGCTCGTCGCGGTTCCCCATCGATCGGGTGAAGCGCCGGAACCTCGTCCCGGGGCCGCAGTTGATCCGGGCGCATCAATCAGGTCGATTGGTGGGAACAGATCGGATTCACCGTGATCAAGAAGATGATGGCGGCCGCGGCCGTCACCGCTTCGGCCGTCGGCGTCGCCGCCGCGGCCGCCGCCCCCGCGATGGCCATCGCCAACGACGGCGGCACGACCTCCCTCTCCGGGAACGGCGCGCACCAGGCGTTCGGCAACTCCACCACCGCCGGCAAGATGAGCCCGCAGTTCTCCGCCGTCCAGGGCTCGCTGAACAAGCTCTGCCTCGGCGTCCCGGCCAAGGGCAACGTCGGCTCGGTCGTCGGTGTCCTCGTCCCGGTCGCGGTCCAGGACATCAACGTGCTGTCCTCCCCGCAGAACCAGCAGTGCGCGGAGAACTCGACGCAGGCCAAGGGCGACGAGCCGCTGTCGCACCTCGTGGAGGACATTCCGGTCCTCTCCGGGAACGGAATCGGCAACAGCTGATCCGGCGGCGTTCCGCGGGGCCGGGGGAAATTCCTTCCTCCGGCCCCGTGTCGTGCGCGCAACGGAGTGAAAGCCGGTGCCGGGGCGGAATTCCCGGTCTCCTCCGCGGGAGGGTGTCGTTGTCCCTGTGTGCAGCGGGGGCCGATCCTCCGCCGCGGAAAGGAACCAGACGAAATGAAGTGCAAGAAGGCCGCCGCCGTCATTGCCGGAGTCATCATGGCCATGGGGGTGGCCTCGCCCGCCTTCGCCGACGCCGACGCGTTCGGTGCGGCCGTCGGTTCGCCGGGCGTCCTCTCGGGCAACGTCGTCCAGATCCCGATCCACGCCCCGATCAACCTCTGCGGCAACAGCATCAACGTCATCGGCGTCCTGAACCCGGCCGCCGGCAACGTCTGCGTCAACGCCTGACCCGGTCCGCCGCGCGCGGACCCGGTACCACCCGGCCCCGGGCTCCGGCCGCCACGCGGAGCAGGACACCACGCCCGGCTCCAGCAGCTCCAGGCCG
>NZ_JBEZUZ010000120.1:0-19204 GCF_040636735.1 Streptomyces sp. NPDC035033
GCCGGCGGCCGGTCCGGAGGCGGACCCGGCGGGCGGCGGGCCCGGCCGGCGGCCGGGGTGGGCGTAGCTGATGGTGGTGGCGGCCGGGGCGGGGTCGGCCGGTGCGGTCTCGGGGACCAGGGGCGGCGGTGCCGGGAGGCCGGCGGGCGCGGCCGCGTCGAGGACGGCGGCGGCGAGGTCGGCGGCGGCCGGGGCGCCCTGGTCGGCGAGGAGGTCGGCGAGCCCGCCCTCGTACCCCTGGCCGACGGCGCGGACCTTCCAGGTGCCCTGGCGGCGGTAGAGCTCCAGCGCGACGACGGCGGACTCCCGGTCGAGGCCGGTGATGGTGTACGTGACGACGGCGGCGCCCGCCGGGTCGGCGACGGACACGAAGGGGGCGGCGGCGGACCCGAAGCGGGCCGGGCCGCCCGGGCCCGGCGGCAGGGCGAGGAGGAGGGAGAGCCGGTGGACGGTCTCCGGGAGGGCCGCGAGGTCCACGGCGATGCGGTGCTCGGCGGCGGCCCCGCCGGGCACCTCGATCCCGGGGCGCGCGGGGGCGCCCGGGTGGGCGATCCACTCGGCGCCGGCGACGCGGCCCCCCTCGTCGCCGAGGGTGGCTCCGGCGACGACCGGGTGTCCGGCGGACACCCTGAGTTCGAGGCGGGTGTCGGGCAGGGGGTGGTTCTGCCCCCGGACCAGCTCGGCCGTCATCTGGACTCTGTTCCCCTCGGCGCTTCGGTCGGTCATGCGGGACAGCTCCCGGCGGGCCGGTGCCCGTCGGGAGCTGCGGTGCCGCGGCGGCGGGGCGGCGGAGCCGGCCCCGGGCCCGGCTACAGGTGCGGCAGGATCGCCGGCATCAGGTCCTGGAAGGTGCGGCCGTTGGCCGGGTTGCCCAGGGCGGTCATCTGCCAGCCGGAGCCGGCCCGGTGCACCTTCGCCATGATCTGCGCGGTGTACTGGCCGCCGCCGTCGAGGGTGTAGCGCGCCAGCTCCTGGCCGTTCGTCTCGTCGACGAGCCGGCAGAAGGCGTTCTGCACCTCCTGGAAGGTCTGCCCGGTGAAGGAGTTCACCGTGAAGACGATCTGGTCGATGTGGACGGGCACCCGCTGGAGGTCGACGAGGATGGCCTCGTCGTCGCCGCCCTGGCCCACGCCGCCCACGAGGTTGTCCCCGGTGTGGCGGACGGAGCCGTCGTCGCTGACCAGGTGGCGGAAGAAGACCACGTCCACCGGCTGCTTCTCGGCGAAGAGCACCGCGGAGGCGTCCAGGTCGATCTCGCGGGTGCGCGAGCCGAAGAGCCCGCGGCGCGGCGCCGCCTGCCAGCCGAGTCCCATCCGGACCTGGGTGAGGCTGCCCCCGCCCTGCTTCTCCAGGCTGATGGCCTGCCCCTTGGTCATGTTGACCGTCACGCGCTGCCCCTCTCGTCGTTGTGGCAGCACCCTACGCAGGCCCACTGACAACGGGCCGGGCGCGGCCCGGTTTTGTGTCGTTCTTGCAACACACCGGGCCGCCTCCGGTCACGCCAGTCCCGCCTCCTTCATCTGGCGCAGCTCCTTCTTGAGTTCGGCGACCTCGTCGCGGAGCCGGGCCGCCACCTCGAACTGCAGCTCGGCCGCCGCGGCGCGCATGCGCTCGGTCATCTCCTCGATGAGTCCGGCCAGTTCGGCGGCCGGCCGGTCGCCGAGCTCCAGCGCCGAGCCGCCCTTGGCGCCCGCCTTGCCGGCCTTGGGGGCGTGCGCGGCAAGCGAGGGCACCGGGGCCTTGGCGCCCTTGCCGTCCTTCGCCTGCCGGTAGCCGGTGCCGAGCAGCTGCTCGGTGTCGACCTCCTCGCGCGCGATGGTGGCGACGATGTCGTTGATCTTCTTGCGGAGCGGCTGGGGGTCGATCCCGTGCTCCTTGTTGTAGGCGACCTGCTTCTCGCGGCGCCGGTTGGTCTCGTCGATGGCCTGGGCCATCGCCGGGGTGATGGTGTCGGCGTACATGTGGACCTGGCCGGAGACGTTGCGCGCGGCGCGGCCGATGGTCTGGATGAGGGAGGTGCCGGAGCGCAGGAAGCCCTGCTTGTCGGCGTCGAGGATGGCGACGAGGGAGACCTCGGGGAGGTCGAGGCCCTCGCGGAGCAGGTTGATGCCGACCAGGACGTCGTACTCGCCGGCGCGCAGCTCGCGCAGCAGCTCGATGCGGCGCAGGGTGTCCACGTCGCTGTGGAGGTAGCGCACCTGGATGCCGAGCTCCAGGAAGTAGTCGGTGAGGTCCTCGGCCATCTTCTTGGTGAGGGTGGTGACGAGGACGCGCTCGTCCCGCTCGGCGCGCAGCCGGATCTCGTGGACCAGGTCGTCGATCTGGCCCTCGGTGGGCTTGACGACGACCTCGGGGTCGACGAGGCCGGTGGGGCGGATGATCTGCTCGACGAAGCCGTCGGAGCGGGACAGCTCGTAGGTGCCGGGGGTGGCGGAGAGGTAGACGGTCTGGCCGATCCGCTCCTGGAACTCCTCCCACTTCAGCGGGCGGTTGTCGAGGGCGGAGGGGAGCCGGAAACCGTGGTCGACGAGGGTCCGCTTGCGGGAGGCGTCGCCCTCGTACATGGCGCCGATCTGCGGCACGGTGACGTGCGACTCGTCGATGACGAGGAGGAAGTCCTCGGGGAAGTAGTCGAGGAGGGTGTTGGGCGGGGAGCCGGGCTCGCGGCCGTCGAAGTGCATCGAGTAGTTCTCGATGCCGGAGCAGGAGCCGATCTGGCGCATCATCTCGATGTCGTAGGTGGTGCGCATGCGGAGCCGCTGGGCCTCCAGCATCTTCCCCTGCTTCTCCAGCTCCTTCAGGCGCTGGTCGAGCTCGCGCTCGATGTCGTTGACGGCCCGCTCCATGCGCTCGGGGCCGGCGACGTAGTGGCTGGCGGGGAAGACATACAGCTGCCGGTCCTCGCTGATGACCTCGCCGGTGAGCGGGTGGAGGGTGGAGAGCGCCTCGATCTCGTCGCCGAACATCTCGATGCGGACGGCGAGCTCCTCGTAGACGGGGAAGATCTCGATGGTGTCGCCGCGGACCCGGAAGGTGCCGCGGGTGAAGGCGAGGTCGTTGCGCGTGTACTGGATGTCGACGAAGCGGCGGAGCAGCTGGTCGCGGTCGATCTCGTCGCCGACCCTGAGCGGGACCATGCGGTCCACGTACTCCTGCGGGGTGCCGAGGCCGTAGATGCAGGAGACGGAGGCGACCACGACCACGTCCCGGCGGGTGAGCAGGGAGTTGGTGGCGGAGTGGCGCAGCCGCTCCACCTCCTCGTTGATCGAGGAGTCCTTCTCGATGTAGGTGTCCGACTGCGGGACGTACGCCTCGGGCTGGTAGTAGTCGTAGTACGAGACGAAGTACTCGACCGCGTTGTTGGGCAGGAGTTCGCGGAACTCGTTCGCCAGCTGGGCGGCCAGGGTCTTGTTCGGCGCCATCACCAGGGTGGGGCGCTGGAGCTTCTCGATCATCCAGGCCGTGGTGGCCGACTTGCCGGTGCCGGTGGCGCCGAGCAGGACGACGTCCTTCTCGCCGGCGCGGATGCGCCGGTCCAGCTCGGCGATGGCCGCCGGCTGGTCGCCGCTCGGCTGGTAGGGGGAGACGACCTCGAAGGGCGCCACCGAACGTTCGATCTTTGAAACGGGCCGCATGGGACCACCGTACGGCCCGCCACCGACAGTCGGGCGGCGAACGCCGCGCGGGCGGGCCGGGCGGGCGGTGTCACCAGTCCTGGGAGCGGTGCCCGCCGTACGGGGCGGAGCGCCGGGAGCCGCGGCCTGCGGGGCGGGCGGTCCAGTTCGCGGGCTCGCCGTAGCCGGGGACGTGGCGGGGGGCGGGGACGCCGGGGCGGTACGGGGAGCGGGCCGGG
The DNA here is from genome assembly GCF_040636735.1 of Streptomyces sp. NPDC035033. Lineage (NCBI taxonomy): Bacteria > Bacillati > Actinomycetota > Actinomycetes > Kitasatosporales > Streptomycetaceae > Streptomyces > Streptomyces sp. NPDC035033. The sequence goes on from NZ_JBEZUZ010000120.1 coordinate 3,854, forward strand.
TGCCGCTGCCAGTCGGGCTCGCCCATGACGAGCAGCGGGTCGAACATGACGACGACGGCGGCGAGGACGAGGAAGACGCCGGGGCCGATCAGCATGGGCAGCAGCAGCGAACCGGGGGCGGTCCCGGCGCCGGGGGCCGGGGTGCCGTGCAGGTGGACGCTGACGGCCGCCATGGCGGTGTAGTGCATGCCGCTGACGGCGACGCCCATGACCAGGCTGGCGCCGAGGCTGGCGAGGAAGCCGTGGACGGAGACGGCCGCCCAGAGGGCGGTGGTGGCGGCGACGACGGCGATGACCACGGAGAGGGCGACGGTGAGGGTGTCGTACTCGATCCGGCCGGGCAGCCGCATCCCGGCCATGCCGAGGTAGTGCATGGTGGCGACGCCGAGGCCGGTGATGGTGCCGCCGGTGACGAGGGTGAGCGCGGTGGCTCCCCGGTAGCCGACGATGAAGATCCCGATGCCGACCATGACGACGGCGACGACGAGGCTGGCGAAGGTGATCGGCCGGTCGTAGTCGACGGTCGCCTGCTCGACCGTGAAGCCCATCATGGCGATGAAGTGCATGGTCCAGATGCCGGTGCCGATGGAGGTGGAGCCGAGGGCGAGCCAGCCGGCCTTGAAGGATTCCCGGTGGCGCAGCGAGCGGGTCGTGCATCTCAGCCCCAGGGCTCCGCCGAGGCAGGCCATGAGGAAGGCCGCCACCGGCGTGACGATCCCGTAGCTGAATCCGTCGACCGTGCCCTGCATGAGCGTGTGCCCTCCCACCCCTGGCGCATGGACGTCCGAAAACAGTCGGTACCGCTGGGTAGTGCTACCGGGGCGAGATTATGGCCCGTGAGGGGTCCGGCGGGCACCTGACCGGGGATTTTCCGGTCGTGAGACCGGAGCGAGACCGGTCCGTGACCTCAGGAGGGGGTCGCGCCGCCGGATCGCCGCCGGACGGCCGTTCTGGCCGACGGGCGTCGTCCGGGGACGGCCGGGACGGGAGGGCGTCCCGCGCCGGGGCCGGACTGTCGGTGCCGGGCCGTACGGTGAGGGCATGGACATCGAGGACGGACCGCGGGGCGTGACCGCCGAGTGGACGGTCGTGGCGAGCGGGATCGGCCCGCTCTTCCTGGCGGCCACCGCGCGGGGGCTCGTGCAGGTCGGGTTCCACGCGGACGCGGGGCGCCGGGAGCGGATGCCGGAGCGGCTCGCCGAGCAGCTGGGCGCGGTGGTCGTGGAGCGCTCCACGGGGCTGCTCGCGGAGCCGGCCCGGCAGCTGGACCGGTACTTCGCGGGCGCGCTGCGCGCGTTCGAGCTGCCGCTGGACTGGTCGCTGGCGACCGGCTTCAACCGCCAGGTGCTCCGCGAGCTGGCCGGTGGCGTCCCGTACGGGACGGTGGTCGGGTACGGGGAGCTGGCGCGGCGCGTCGGGCAGCCGGGGGCGGCGCAGGCGGTGGGCGCGGCGATGGGCGCCAATCCGCTGCCGGTGGTGGTGCCCTGCCACCGCGTGGTGGAGAGCGACGGCGGCCTCGGGGGCTTCGGCGGCGGCCTGGAGACGAAGCGGAAGCTGCTGGCCCTCGAAGGGGTGCTGCCGGAGCCGCTGTTCTGAGCGGCCGGCGGGGCCCGGCGCGGGCGCGGCGCCCGCCCGGGACGTCCCGTCCCCGCCGTTCCCCTCGGGTGCGGGTGCTGGCACACTCCGGTAGTGACCGAAACGCCCGACACCCCTGACACCCTCGTTCCCGGGAAGACGCCCGTCCCGGTCCCTCCCGCGGCCCTGCCGGAGCTGCGACGCCGGGTCCAGGCCGTGCTCGTCGCCACCCAGATCCTCGGCGGTCTCGGGATCGCCACCGGCGTCGCGCTCGCCGCCGTCCTCGCGACGGAGGTGAGCGGCACGGACGCGCTGGCCGGGCTCGCCTCGACGGCGACGGTCGCCGGGCCCGCGCTGCTCGCGATGCCGCTGGCGGCGCTGATGGCGCGGCGGGGGCGGCGGGCCGGCCTGGTCCTCGCCTATCTGCTGGGGGCGGTCGGCGCCGGGATCGCGGTGCTCGGCGCGGTCGTCGGCAGCTTCCCGGTGCTGCTGGTGGGTCTGGTGGGCTTCGGGGCGGGGTCCTCGGCCAATCTCGCGGCCCGGTTCGCCGCCGCCGACCTGGCGGAGCCGGACCGGCGGGCGCGGGCCATCTCGACGGTGGTGTGGGCGACGACGATCGGCGCCGTCCTGGGCCCGAACATCGCGGCCCCGGCCGGGCGGAGCGTGTCGGGCCTCGGAATACCCGTGGCGGCGGGCCCGTTCCTGTGGGCCGCCGTGGTGTTCGTGGTCTCGGCGCTGGTGGTGGCGCTGCTGCTGCGGCCCGACCCGCTGCTGACGGCGCGGGCGCTGGCCGCCGCGGACGACGGCGGAGCGGCGGACCGGCCGGAGGACCGGTCGCTGCGGGCCGGGCTGCGGGCGGTCCGCGAGTCGCCCCTGGCGCGGATCGCGCTGGTCACGGTGGCCGCCTCGCAGACCGTGATGGTGTCGATCATGTCGATGACCCCGGTGGCGCTCACCCACCACGGGGCCGGCATCGAGCTGATCGGGTTCGTGATCAGCGTGCACATCGCGGGCATGTACGCGTTCTCGCCCGTCATGGGCTGGCTGTCGGACCGGCTCGGCCGGCTCGCGGTGATCGGCCTCGCGGTCGGGCTGCTGGGGGCGGCGGCGCTCCTGGCGGGCACCGCGGGGGCGAGCCACACCCGGGTCGCGGCCGGCCTCTTCGTCCTGGGGCTCGGCTGGTCGGCCGGGCTGGTGTCGGGGTCGGCGCTGCTGACGGACTCGGTGCCGCAGGCGGCGCGGGCGGCCGTGCAGGGCCTGTCGGACACGGTGATGAACACGGCGGCGGGCATCGGCGGCCTGGTGGCCGGCGTGATCGTCTCCGAGGCGGGCTACGGGCCGCTCAACGCGCTCGCGGCCTGTCTGCTGCTGCCGATGGCGGGCCTGGCCCTGCGGGGCGCGCTCCGCAGGGCCTGACCGCGTCCGGGGTCAGGGCAGGGTGATGTGGTACGCCTTGCGGAGCGTCTCGTGGACGGTCCAGGTGGTGCGGTCGCCCTCTCGCAGGACGCAGGCGTCGCCGGGGCCGATCTCCATCGTGGCGCCCCCCTCGACGGCGACGGTGGCCCGTCCGCTCACGACGACGAAGAGCTCGTTCGCCTCGGTGTCGGTCACGACGCCGGGGGTGATCTGCCAGATGCCGCGCAGCTGCTTGCCGTCGGCGGACTCCCACAGCACCTTGCCGGTCACCTCGGGGGTGCCGGACACGATCTGACCGGGGTCGAGCGGCTCGGCCTCGAGCTCGGCGTCGGGGATGTGGACGGCGAAGGAGGGGAGGTCGTGTGTCGTCATGGGCGGTGACTGTAGCGGGGCTCCGGGCAGCCGCACGGCACCGGGACCGACGGAAGGAACGCCTCCGCTCGCCGCTCTGACCAGGCACGTTTCCCTCCTCCGCCGGGACGACGGATTCCGCACCGGGCCCTCGGCCGCTCCCCGGGCGACCGGTGGGCCGGTCCGCCCCGGCGCGCCGGCCGCCGGAGAACCGAATCCGTACCCCCCTCGCACCCTCGTGCGAAAGGGGGGTGGCGGGAGATCGCCAGGGGTGTTTGCGGGGCGGGTGGTCGCGCCAGGAATGGACCATGACCACGACCACACTGGTGTCCGAAGAGGTACGGGAGGCGCTCCGCGAGGGCCGGCCCGTCGTCGCCCTCGAATCGACGATCATCGCCCACGGCCTGCCGCGCCCGCGGAACCTGGCCGTGGCCGTGGAGCTGGAGGAGTCGGTGCGGGCCCGCGGCGCCGTGCCCGCCACCATCGCCGTGCTCGACGGGGTGGCGCGGATCGGCCTGGACCGGGCGGGGCTGACCCGGATCGCGGAGGACCCGGCGGTGCGGAAGCTCGGCCACCGGGACCTGGCGCCGGCGCTCGCCACCGGCGCCACCGGGGCGACCACGGTGTCCGCGACGGCCCGGCTGGCCGACGCGGCGGGCATCCGCGTCTTCGCGACCGGCGGCCTCGGCGGGGTGCACCGCGAGTGGCGCGAGACCCAGGACGAGTCCGCCGACCTGCGGCTGCTCGCCGAGGTGGGCGTCACGGTGGTGTGCGCGGGCGTGAAGTCGATCCTCGACGTGCCGGCCACGCTCCAGCGCCTGGAGACCCTGGGCGTCACGGTCGCCGGGTACGGCACGGAGACCTTCCCCGGCTTCTACCTCTCCTCCTCCGGGGAGCCCGTCGACTGGACGCTGCGCAGCCCCGGGGAGGTCGCCGCGGTCATACGGGCCCGGGAGGCGCTCGGCCGGCCCTGGTCGGCGCTGGTCGTGGCCAACCCGGTGCCGGAGGCGGAGCAACTGGACCCGGCGCTGCACGACCGGGTGCTCGCCCGGGGCCTCGCCGAACTGAAGGAGAAGGGGATCACCGGGCAGGCGGTGACGCCCTTCCTCCTGGAGTACCTGACCACGCACACCGACGGCGCCTCCCTGGAGGCCAACCTGGCGGCGGTGCGGGGCAACGTCCGGCTCGCGGCGGAGATCGCGGGGGCGTACGCCGCGGGCGAGCGGTGACGGACCCCGGGGGGCCGCGGCGGGACGGGGCGCTGCTGGTCGTCGGGGACGTCGTCACGGACGTGGTGGCCCGGCACCGCACCCCGCTCGCGTCGGCGACGGACACGGCGGCCGTGATCCGCACCCTGCCGGGCGGGGCGGGGGCCAACGCGGCCTGCTGGGCGGCCCGTTCGGGCCATCGGGACGTACGGCTCCTCGGCCGGGTCGGCGAGGAGTCGGCGGACTGGCACGAGCGGGCGCTGGTCGCGGCGGGCGTCCGCCCGCTGCTGGTGCCGGACCCGGAGGCCCCGACGGCCACCGTGATCGCCCTGGTGGACGCGGCGGCGGAGCGCACCTTCCTGACCGACGGCGGGGCGGTGCTGCGCCTGAGCCCCGCCGACTGGTCGGCCGGACTGCTGGACGGCGTGGCCGCGCTCCACCTCTCCGGCTATCTGTTCTTCGCCCCGGCGAGCCGGGCGGCGGCGCTCCTCGCCCTGCGGGAGGCCCGGGCGGCCGGGATACCGGTGAGCGTGGACCCGGCGTCGGCCGGTTTCCTGGCGGAGCTGGGGCCGGAGCGGTTCCTCGAAGCCGTCGGGGGCGCCTCCCTCCTGCTGCCCAACGCCGACGAGGCCCGGCTGCTCACCGGCGCGCCGGACCCGGAGACGGCGGCCCGGGAGCTGAGCCGGCGCGTGCCGCTGGCCGTGGTGACGCTGGGCGCGGCGGGCGCGCTGGTCGCCGAGGGCGGGACGGTCACGGCGCGGGCGGCCGCGCCCGCCGTGGCGCCGGAGCGGCGGGTGGACTCGACGGGCGCGGGGGACGCGTTCACCGGGGCGTTCCTCGCGGCGAGGCTCGCGGGCGCGGACCCTGCCGAGGCGGCCCGGGCGGGGTGCGCCGCGGGCGCCGAGGCGGTGACGGTGGTCGGCGGCCGGCCGCCGTCAGTCTGAGCCGAGCGCTCCGAGCCCGGTCCAGGCGGGGTGGCGCGGATCGTCGGCCCGGACGACGACGTCGGCGGTCCCGGCCGGGTCGACCTCCGTCTCGTACCGGGCGAAGGCGGGCAGTGTCCACGCCTCCTCGGTGCGCCGGGCGAGGGCCGGCGGCGAGAGGCGGAGGTGGACGCTCAGGTCGAAGGGGAACCAGTGCCCGAGGAGGAAAGGTCCGTGGAGCAGGAGGACTCCGCCGGGCGGCAGCGTGACGTACGGGCTGCGGGTCGCCCGGTCCTTGACCGGGTCCCACAGGTCGGGCAGGACCCGGCCGGTGCCGCCGGGCTCCAGCGGGGTGAACACCTCGCGCCACAGGGCTCCGACGTCGGTCCAGCCGGCGTAGTACGCGTCGGGGTCCTGCTTGCCGTACTCGTACCGCAGCGAGGCGGGCCGCAGGAAGCCGCCGGTCCCGACGGCGTGCACGGGGCGTCCGCGGTCCCGGAGCTGTTCCGCGAGCAGCGCGACCAGCTCCTCGCCGCGGGCGGCGGGCGCTCCATCGACGGCGACCTTCAGCCAGTCGCCGCCGTCGCCCGGCGTGAGCCGGTCCACGTGCTTCGCCAGCCGCCCGGCCATCCGGCCCCAGGTGATCGCCTCGTATCGCATCCCGCCCATTCTGCCCTGCGCCCGCCGCTCACGGCCGGTCCGGACCGCCCTCCCCGGGGCCGCGCGGTCCGCCCCGGACGCGGCGGACCGGTCGCCGTGCGTCAGGGACTTGACCTTGTCACTGGCGTCACGGTTCCACCATCGGGTTCATGGACATCACCACCACCGTTCCCCGCTCTCCCGAAGTCGTCCTCGTCACCGGCGCCGGGACCGGCATCGGCCGGGCCACCGCGCGGGCCTTCGCGCGGCGGGGCGCGACCGTCGTCGCCGTGGGCCGCCGGCCGGAGCCGCTGCGGGAGACGGCCGCCGAGGCCCCCGCCGCGATCCTCCCCCACCCCGCCGACATCACCGCCGAGGGCGCGCCCGAGGCGCTCGTCCGGGCCGTCCTCGCCGACCACGGCCGCCTCGACGTCCTCGTCAACAACGCGGGGATCGCGGGCGGCGGCCCGCTCGGCACGCTCGACCGGGCCGTGATCGGCCCCCTCCTGGAGACGAATCTGATCGCGCCGGTGCTGCTCACCCAGGCCGCCGTGCCCGCACTGCGCGCCTCGGGGGGCGTGGTCGTGAACGTGACGACGACGATCGGGCAGCGCGGCTGGCCGAACAGCTCGGTCTATCCGGCGACCAAGAGCGCCCTGGAGACCCTCACCCGCTGCTGGGCGGTCGAGCTCGCGCCCGCCGGGATCCGGGTGGTGGCGGTCGCCCCCGGCGCGGTCGAGACGCCGATCGCCGACCACACGGGCCTGACGCCGGAGCAGCGGCGGGCGGTGCGGGAATGGCAGCTCGCGCACACCCCGCTCGGGCGGATCGGCCGGCCCGAGGAGGTCGCCTGGGCGATCACCGCGCTGGCCGCCCCCGAGGCCGCCTTCCTCACCGGGACCGTGCTCCCCGTCGACGGGGGCGCGCTGGTCGCGTGATACGACTGGGCGGATGCGCATCGGTGAACTGGCCCGCAGGACGGGCGCGTCGGCGCGGGCCCTGCGCCACTACGAGCGGGCGGGGCTCCTCTCCTCGGTCCGCGCGGCCAACGGCTACCGGGTGTACGAGGAGGGGGCGGTCGTCCGCGTCGCCAACATCCGCCACCTCCTCGACGCCGGCCTCACCCTGGAGGACGTGGCGGCCTTCCGCTCCTGCCTCGACGGGGACCTGCCGTCGGCGCCGCCCTCCGCCCGCGGCCTGGAGATCGCCCGCGAGCGGCTCGCGGTGCTCGACGCGCGGATCGCGGCGCAGACGGCCGCCCGGGACCGGCTGGCGGCGGCCCTCGCCGCCCGGTCGGGCAGTGACGCGAGCACCCCCGGAATGCCATGATCTGACGGTACGAAGGATCTTCGGGCGGTCGGTGCGGTCATACGGGAGGGGCGACCGGTCATGGACGTGGCGCTGATAGCGGTGGCGGGCACGCTTCTCGGCGTGATCGCCACCCACTGGTTCCAGGGACGGGCGACCCTGCGCACGGCCGCGCTCGCCCGGAACGAACAGCTCCGGCAGGAGCGGATCGCCACCTACAGCGCCTTCGCCGGCGCCGTCGTGGAGTACCGCCACAGCCAGAACGACCGCTGGTTCCGGTCCGCCGAGGAGCCCGGTTCGGAAGAGGCCGAGGAGTCCCGGCACGCCTCCTACCGGCAGCGGACCGCCGCCCGCCAGGCCCTCTTCCGCGTCCAGCTGGTCTGCGACGACGCCGACCTGAGGCGGCTCGCCGAGGTCGCCTTCCAGGAGACCCACTGCATGCACGAGGCGGTGAGCACGGCGGACCGCGCCCGCCGCTCCGACCAGGCCAAGGACGCCCTCGCCCGGTTCATCGCCGCCGCCGCGCCCGGGCTCCGCTGAGGGAGGCGGCCCGTGGACCTCGTCGCCCCCGTCGTCGTCGAGCCGCTGCGCCGCCGCCGCTGCGCCGAGTGCCGACGGGGCCCGCTGGAGCGGATGATCGTCGAGTACAACCGGCCGGTCTGCCTCGACTGCGCCGACCTCGGCCACCTGGTCTTCCTGCGGCGCGGCGACACCGCGCTCACCCGGCGCGCCCGGGAACGGAGCGCCCTGTGGGCGGTGGTGGTACGGCACAACCGGCGCCGCACCCGGTACGAGCGGCAGGGGCTGCTCGTCGAGGAGGCGGCCCTCGCGGCGGCGGAGGAGGCCTGTCTCGCCGACGCGGAGGCCCGGGCCCGGCGGCGGGTCCGGGACGCGGAGCGGCGCGCGGTGCGGGACGCCGGGATCACCGAGGCCCTGCGGGTGGAGATCCTGCGGCTCTTCCCCGCGATGCCGCCGGAGCGGGCGGTCGAGATCGCCGTCCACGCCTCGGCGAAGGGCAGCGGCCGGGTGGGGCGGACGGCCGCCGGGCGCGCCCTCGACCGGGGCGCGGTGACGGCCGCGGTCCGCGCCTCGGTGCGGCACGTGGACACGCCGTACGACTCGCTGTTGATGCGTGGTGTCCCCCGCCACCAGGCTCGCACCCGGGTCTCCCCCGCCATCGAGGCGGTGCTCCGGTCCTGGCGGGAGCGGCCGCCCGGTGTGCCCGGCGGAACGTCTCCGGACACGGGGACGCGCCCGGCGTGACGGGCACGACGGGCGCGGAGGGGACGCCGGGCCGGACGGACCGCTGACGGCTCGGGCGTCGGCGGGGCCGGCCCCGGCGCGGGAGGTCGGTCAGACCTGGTCGGCCGTGCGACGGGCGCGGCGGTACATCAGGGCGCCGCCGAGGAGGAGCGCGGCGCTGCCCGCGGCGGCGTAGCCGACGCCCTCCCCGCCGGTGGCGGCGAGCGACGCGGTGTCGCTCTCGCCCTGCGGCTCGGGCGCCGGGGCGGGCACGGGGGCCGAGGGCTCCTCCTGCTCGGCGACCGGCTTCGGCTGCTGGGGGCGCGCCGGCGGGGTCTGCGGGCGCGGGGTGGGAACCTCGACCTGCGGCTCCTCGGGGGTGCCCGGGGTGTTGACCCCGGTGTTGCCGGTGGCCGGGTTGCCGACGCCGACGACGTTCACCGAGTTGCCGACGACGTTCACCGGCAGGTCGATCGGGAGCTGGATGCCGTTGCCGGAGAGCACGCCGGGGGAACCCTCGGTGTGGCTCTCGGCGGTGGCGCCGCCGCCGTTGGCCGCCCCGCCGTCGGAGGAGCCGCCGCGGGTGTCGGTCTGCTCGCCGCCGCGCGGGGTCGCGGCCTCGTCCTTGTGGGTGTGGCCGGGACCGGCGTCCCGGGACCCGCCCGTCGGGGCCGAGGTGTTGGCGCAGGCGTTGCCCGCGGCCGGGTTCAGCAGCCCGACCACGTTGACCGTGTTCCCACAGAGGTTGACCGGTACGTGGACCGGCAGCTGGATCGTGTTGCCGGAGATGACTCCCGGCGAGCCGACCGCGGTGCCCTCGGCACCGGAGTCCGCGTGGGCGGCGCCCGCCGACAGCGCGAGCGCACCACCCGTGACCATCAGTGTGGCCAGACCACTTCGGCGCATCTGCCTCATGGCTTCCTGCCTTCCGGAGTTGCACGGGCGAGTGCCCGTACCGGAATAAACGCGACGAACACGTTTGCCGGATCCGGCCGTTGGCGGGTTTCACTCCTTCGGGGGAAGCACCGTTCGAGTGGACGTCACCGGTGTCCGTTCACGGCCGAGGAGTTCGGCGAGGGCTTCGACCGGGTCGGCGCCGGGGACCCCGCGCGGCCACCAGTCCTCGCGGCCGTGGTCCGATTCGTACGGGTACCACAAGCCGTCCCTGCCGAGCCGGAGTTGGAGCGAGGGGGTGGAGAGCCGGTTGCGCCGGGGGCGGAAGGAGGGGAAGCCGGCGGCGAGGAGGACGGGTCTCGCCCGGTCGAACGGTCCGGCGGGCGGGTCCCACTCCTCCTCCAGGGCCGCGAGCCCCTCCGCGCCGCCCTGCCGCCAGGCGGCGACGGCGCGGGCGAGGTCGGTGGGGGTCCGGTCGAGGGCGTGCGCCAGGTCCCGGTAGAGCGCGCGGGTCGAGGCGGTGAGGCCGGAGCCGGGGTGGGCGGCGGCGAGCCGGACCGCGTCCTGCCAGGGGGTGAGGGCGGCGACCGGGTCATGGCCGGTGGCGAGGAAGGCGTGGGCGCGGGCCGCGGCCTCACCGGCCAGGAGGTCGAGCGCGAGGGGGTCCGGGGCGTGCGGGTCCGGCGGGAAGACGGCGGGGCGGCCGGGCCCGTCCGGGAGCGGCAGCGGCGGGGGCAGCGGCAGGACGGGCCCCGCGGCGGCGAGCACGTCCCGGGCGGGCACGGCGGGGAGGGCGGGCACGGCGGCCGACCGGGCCGCGTTGCGCCGGGAGAGCTCGGCGAGGAGTTCGCCCTCGCCGCGGCCGCGCATCAGGAAGAGGACGAAGGGGTCCTCGTCAAGGAGGCGGGCCGCCTGGTAGCAGAGGGCGGCGGCGTGCTTGCAGGGGAAGCCGTCGTCGGGGCAGGAGCAGTCGGGCAGCAGGTCGCCGGGGGCGGGCAGCAGCCCCTCGACCGCCTCCAGGGCGTGCGGGACCTCCTTGTCGAGGAGGGCGGCCATGTGCTCGGGGCGGGCGGCGGCCTCGTCGAGGAAGAGCTCCCAGCCGTCGTCGCCGAGGGTCCTCATCCGGATCTCGGTGCGGTACGGGCGGATCCGGGTGCCGTGCACGTAGGCGACGACCCGGCCGGGGGTGACGGTGACAGCGTCGACGTGACCGCGCTCCGCGTAGGACCGGCCGCGGGCGAGGCGGGCCGGGTCGAGCGCGGTGCGCTCCAGGGCGCCCACCCAGGCGTTCCCCCACCAGGTGGCGGCGAAGCTCCCGTCGGCGGCCGCGCGGGGCGGGACGGCCGGGAAGGTGCGGCGGCGGTCGTCGTGGCGGGGGGCGGCCGCGCGCGCGGGGCGGGCGGCCCGGGCGCCGGGGCGGTTCACGCGGACCTCCTCAGGGAGACCAGGTCGGCCAGTTCGCGGTCGGTGAGTTCGGTGAAGGCGGCCTCGCCGGAGCCGAGGACGGCGTCGGCCAGGGCCTTCTTGGAGCGGAGGAGTTCGGCGATGCGGTCCTCGACGGTGCCCTCGGTGACGAGCCGGTGGACCTGGACGGGCTGGGTCTGGCCGATCCGGTAGGCGCGGTCGGTGGCCTGGTCCTCGACCGCCGGGTTCCACCAGCGGTCGTAGTGGACGACGTGTCCGGCGCGGGTGAGGTTGAGGCCGGTGCCGGCGGCCTTGAGGGAGAGCAGGAAGACGGGGACGTCGCCGGCCTGGAAGCGGTCGACCATCCGCTCCCGCTCGGCCACGGGCGTGCCGCCGTGCAGGAGTTGGCTCCCGATTCCGCGCGCGGTGAGGTGGCCGGCGAGGAGCCGGGCCATCGCCACGTACTGGGTGAAGACGAGCACGGAGCCGTCCTCGGCGAGGATGGTGTCGAGGAGTTCGTCGAGGAGGGCGAGCTTGCCGGAGCGGCCGGCGAGGCGGGCGGCGCCGCCGCGCGGGGCGGCCTCCTTGAGGTACTGCGCGGGATGGTTGCAGATCTGCTTGAGCGAGGTCAGCAGCTTCATCACCAGGCCGCGCCGGGCCATCCCCTCGGCGGCCTCGATCCGGCCCAGGGTCTCGCGGACCACCGCCTCGTACAGCGAGGCCTGTTCCCGGGTGAGCGGCACGGGGTGGTCGGACTCGGTCTTGGGCGGCAGTTCGGGGACGATGCCGGGGTCGGACTTGCGGCGGCGCAGCAGGAAGGGGCGGACGAGGCGGGCGAGCCGCTCCACCGCCTCCTCGTTCTCCAGCTCCTCGTGGTTCTCCGCGGCGCGGGCGTGGCGGGAGCGGAAGGCCTTGAGCGGGCCGAGGAGTCCGGGCGTGGTCCAGTCGAGGATGGCCCACAGCTCGGAGAGGTTGTTCTCCACGGGGGTGCCGGTGAGGGCGACCCGCGCGGGGGCGGGGACGGTGCGCAGCGCCTTGGCGGTCGCGGAGAAGGGGTTCTTCACGTGCTGGGCCTCGTCGGCGACGATCATGCCCCAGGGCCGCTCGGCGAGCCGGTCGGCGCGGGTGCGCAGGGTGCCGTAGGTGGTGAGGACGATCCCGCCGTCGAGGCCGCCGAGGTCGCGCGCGGTGCCGTGGAAGCGGCGGACGGGCACGCCGGGGGCGAACTTCGCCGCTTCCCGCTGCCAGTTGCCGAGGAGGGAGGCGGGGCAGACGACGAGGGTGGGCTCGCGGCGGGCCCGGCGCAGGTGGAGGGCGAGGAGGGTGACGGTCTTGCCGAGGCCCATGTCGTCGGCGAGGCAGCCGCCGAGGCCGAGCGAGGTCATCAGGTCGAGCCAGGCGAGGCCGCGGAGCTGGTAGTCCCGCAGGGTGGCGGTGAGTCCGGGCGGGGGCGCGGCGGCCTCGGGCCCGGCGAGGAGCCGGTCCCGGAGGGCGGCGAGCGCGCCGACGGGCACGGCGGGGACGGTCTCGCCGTCGACCTCGGCGCTGCCGGTGAGGGCGGCGGCGAGGGCGTCGACCGGTTCGAGCAGGCCCAGTTCCCGCTTGCGGGCCTTGCGGACGAGGTCGGGGTCGACGACGACCCACTGATCCCGGAGCCGGACGACGGGCCGGTGGGCCTCGGCGAGCAGGTCCATCTCCCCCGGGGTGAGGGGGTCGCCGTCGAGGGCGAGCTGCCAGTCGAAGCGGAGCAGTTCGGTGGAGTCGAAGAAGCTGGTGCCGTCGGTGGCGGAGCCGGGCGCGGAGCGGGCGGGGCGGACGACGGCGGAGGCGCTGAGCGAGCGGGCCAGGTCGCGCGGCCAGTGCAGGGCGACCCCGGCGTCGGCGAGCCGGGCCGCGGCGGGGCCGAGGAGTTCGTACAGCTCGGTCTCGGTGACGGCGAGGACGTCGGGCGCGTCCCGCTCCAGGAGCCGGCCGAGCGGGGGCCAGATCCGGGCGGCCCGGCGCAGGGCGAGGAGGGCGTCGATCCGGGCGCGGGGGCCGAAGTGCTCGCCCTCCCCCGCCCACAGGGCGGCGGCGTCGATGACGAGGGTCGGGTCGGCGAGACTGTGGACCTGGAGGATCGCGGCCGCGGCCTGCCGCTCCGGTCCGTCCCCGGCCCCGTCCTCGGTGTCGAAGAGTTCGGCGGCGGAGAGGTCGAGGCGGAGCGAGATCCGCACGCCGGCGTCCATGCCGGCGGCGGCCTCGGCGGCCCAGGCTCGGGCCCCGGGGAGGTGCTGCGGCGCGACGGCCGCGAAGGGCGCCCCGGCCGCGTGCGCGGCGGCGGGGGTACGCGGCAGGGTGTCGGCGACCGCGTCCAGGAAGGCCCGCACCAGGGCCTCCGGGTCGGGCAGTCCGAGCGGGCCGGAGCCGGCGACGGGCACGGCGTGCGCCTCGTACGGCATGGCGGCGGCGACGGCCCGCAGGTGGGCGATGTCCTCCGCGTCGAGCGGGCCGGCCCGCCAGGCGTCCAGGTCGTCGGCGGTGAGCCCGGGCAGCAGCCGGCCCCGGGCGACGAGGTGCAGGGCGTGCAGGGCGGCCGCGCCCCAGCAGGCGGTGGCGGGGTGGGCGGCGGGGCTGTGGCGGGCGGCGACCAGCAGCGGCAGTGCGGTGGCGACGGACAGGGTGACGGCGGGGACCTCCCGGCCGCGGGCGCCGGCGCCGTGCCGGCGGGCGACCGTGATGCGGGCGGGCTCCGCCCCGGCGAGGCCGTCGGGCGCGGGCAGGGGCGCCCCCTCGGGGGCCCAGAGGGCGATCCGGCCGTCGCGGGGCAGCGCGGCCGGCAGGAAGACGGCGGCACGGGCCGCCCAGCGCTCCGTCACGGTGCCGTTCTCCTCCCCCCCCCGGGTCCCACCGGTCGGCGCGGAGTCTCCGCGCCGGTCCTCCCGACCTTACGGGCGGGGTCTGACAACGGCCGCCGCCCCGGGTCCCCCGACCGGCCCAACTGCGGATGACAGCGGCTTCCGGGGGCGGCAGGGTGGCGACGACCAGGGCTTTCGCCCCGGGGCTGCCGTCGACCGCCTCGCTCGCCCGACCGAAGGGGATCCGCCATGTCCGTTCGCCGGCGTCTCACGACCGCCACCGGGGCCGTGCTGCTCACGCTCACGGTCGCGGGGTGTTCGGGCCTCGGCCGCACCGCCGTCGGCCCCGTCACGTACGAGACGCGCGGGGAGAAGGTGGTGCGGGTGATGAGCCCGCCGGTGCGGGGCTGCCACCGGATTCCGCTGGGCGCGACGCGGATCGAGAACGGCACGCTGGTGGACCTGATCCTCTACCGGACCCCGCACTGCCGGGGCGAGGAGCCGATCTACCTGCCGACCAACAGCGCCGACTCGATCGTGCCGGGCACCCTGCCCTGGCGCAGCTACAGCATTGTGCACTGAGCCGCCGCCGGCGGTCGCCGTTCCCTTCGCCTCCGAGCGGGTAGACGCCGGGGGTGCCCACAGGGATCCCAACGGGAGAAGGCGCCGTCATGCGTACCGGGAGCGAGCCGGTCACCGCGCGCAGCGCGCTGCGGCTGCGGTTCTGGCTGAGCGCGTGGGGGATGGTGTGGGCGGTCTTCGGCACGGTGGTCTTCACGCTGGTCGGCCGCCCCGGCTGGGCGGTGGCCTGCGGGGTGCTGTTCCTGGTGGTCGCGGTCGACATGTCGCTGGTCCTGCGGCATCTGCGGCAGGGCCCCCACTGGCAGCCGGGCCGGGACGTCCCCCCGTACGAACCGGACCGCGGCGGCCGAGGGCGGAGCGGCCCCGGGCCCGGGCCCGGGCTCGGCGACCGGGGGCCGGAGGAGTGGGGGCGGCCGGGCCCCGAGCGGGGCGGGCGAGACCGCTGAGGGGCGGCCGGGCGGTCAGTCCTCGGCGCCGAAACCGGCGGCCCGCACGTACTCGGGCTTCGGGTCGAGCGCGGCGGCCAGCCGGAAGTGGCGGGTGGCCCGCGCTTCCTGTCCGGAGCGCTGGAGGGTACGGGCGAGGGCGAAGTGGGCGAAGGCGTTGTCCGGCTCGCGCTCCAGGACGAGTTCGAACTCCAACTGGGCGGGGCGCAGCTGGGCGGCGGCGAAGAAGGCCCGGGCCCGCAGGAGGCGGGCCGCGGTGTTCTCCGGGTGCTCGGCGATGACCGAGTCCAGCAGCTTCACGGCGCCACGCGGATCCCGTGCGGCGAGCAGCTGCTCCGCGGCACGGAAGTCGATGACGTGCGTCTCCGGATTTCTCTCGGCCATGACCTGCATCCTTCCCACGATCCGGGGTCCGAACACCGCCCGGGGCCTCTAGGTTCTGTCGTCAAATGTCACGCCCACATCAGGAGTGATGCGAGGGCGACGGCTGCTTCGTAGGACTGGGCGGTCTTGTCGTACCGGGTGG
>NZ_JBEZUZ010000121.1:0-18838 GCF_040636735.1 Streptomyces sp. NPDC035033
GGCCTCCCGCGGGGCGCCTCCCGCGCTCCCGGCGCCCGCGCGGGCCGCGCTGCGGGCCTGGAGCGCGTCCACGACCGCCCGCCGGCCCCGGCCCCGCACGAGGAGCAGCACGAACGGGTCCTCGTCCAGGATCCGCGCCACCTGGTGGCAGAGCGCCGCCGTGTGCGGACAGTGGTCCCACGCCCCGCAGCCGCACTCCGGCTCCAGGTCGCCGATGCCCGGCAGCAGGTCGACGCCGACCGCCGCCGCGTCCTCCACCAGGTGCGGCGGCATCTCGTGGTCCAGCAGCGCGGCGATGTGCCCGGCGCTGTCGACGGCCAGGTCGAGCAGCCGGTCCCACTCCTCGTCGGCGAGGGTGCGCACCAGCACGTCGCCGCGGTACGCGGTGCCGTCGCGGTCCTGCACGACGGCGGTGATCCGCCCGGGCCGCACCGACACCGCGCCGACCGCGCCGGCCCGCGCGTGCTGCCGGCCGGCCTTCACCTGCTGCCCGTCGAGCGCCGTGTCCTCCAGCGCCTTCAGCCACGCCCGGCCCCACCAGGTGCGGGCGAAGGCGCCGTTCCGCACGGGCGGCAGCGCCGCGAAGGTCAGCTCCTCGTCCTCCCGGCCGGCCCCGTCGTACCCGTGGTGCTCGTCGTACTCGTTCATCGTCCGTCCCCGTCCCCGCGCAGCCGGACCAGCTCCGCCAGTTCCGCGTCGGTCAGTTCGGTCAGTCCGTCCGGCCCGTCGCCCGAGGTGCCGAGCACCGCGTCGGCCAGCTCGCGCTTGCGCGCGAGCATCGCGGCGATCCGGTCCTCGACCGTCCCCTCGGCGACGATCCGGTGCACCTGCACCGGCCGCGTCTGCCCGATCCGGTACGCCCGGTCGGTGGCCTGCGCCTCCACGGCCGGGTTCCACCAGCGGTCGTAGTGCACCACGTGCTCGGCCCGGGTGAGGTTGAGCCCCGTCCCGGCCGCCTTCAGCGACAGCAGGAACACCGGCACCCCGCCGTCCTGGAAGCGGGCGACCATCGCCTCCCGCTCCGCGACCGGCGTGCCGCCGTGCAGGAACTGCGTCCGCACCCCGCGCTCCGCCAGGTGCGCCTCCAGGAGCCGGCCCATCTCCACGTACTGGGTGAAGACCAGGGTGCTCGCCCCCTCGGCGAGGATCGTGTCGAGCAGCTCGTCGAGGAGTTCCAGCTTCCCCGAGCGGCCCGCGGTCCTCGGCCGCTCCTCCTTCAGGTACTGCGCGGGGTGGTTGCAGATCTGCTTGAGCGAGGTCAGCAGCTTCACCACCAGACCGCGCCGCGCCATGCCCTCGGCCTCCGCGATCGCCAGCAGGTTCTCGCGCACCACCGCCTCGTACAGGCCGGCCTGTTCCGGCGTCAGGGAGACGGCCCGGTCGGTCTCGGTCTTCGGCGGCAGCTCCGGCGCGATCCCCGGATCGGACTTGCGGCGGCGCAGCAGGAACGGACGGACCAGCGCGCCGAGCCGCTCGGCGGCGGCCGGGTCCGTACCGCCCTCGACGGCGGCCGCGTACCGCCGGCGGAACGCCCCGAGCCCGCCGAGCAGCCCCGGCGTCGTCCAGTCGAGGATCGCCCACAGCTCGGAGAGGTCGTTCTCCACCGGCGTCCCGGACAGGGCCACGCGCGCGCGTGCGCCGATCGTCCGCAGCCGGCGGGCCGTCGCCGAGTACGGGTTCTTCACGTGCTGGGCCTCGTCCGCCACCAGCAGCCCCCACGACCGGGCGGCGAGCCGCTCGGCGTCGAGCCGCATCGTGCCGTACGTGGTGAGGACGACCTCCCCGTCCGCGAGCCCGTCGAGATCGCGCGCGGTGCCGTGGAAGCGGCGCACGCGCGTGCCGGGCGCGAACCGCTCGAACTCCCGCTGCCAGTTGCCCATCAGCGAGGTCGGGCAGACCACCAGGGTGGGACCCGCCGTGACCGGCTCGCCCTGCCGGTGCAGGTGGAGCGCGATGACGGTGATGGTCTTCCCCAGGCCCATGTCGTCGGCGAGACAGCCGCCGAGGCCGAGCGAGGTCATCCGGTGCAGCCAGTTCAGGCCGCGCAGCTGGTAGTCGCGCAGGGTCGCGGCGAGCCCGGCGGGCTGCGGGACCTCCCGGACGCCGCCCTCGGGATCGGCCAGCCGCTCGCGCAGCCGCTCCAGGGCACCGGTCGCGACCACCTCGACCGGGCGGCCGTCGACCTCCGTGGTGCCGGTGAGGACGGCCGCGAGCGCGTCGACCGGCGTCACCTTGCGGTCCTGCCGCTCTCGGGCGCGCAGCACCTCCGCCGGATCGACCAGGACCCACCGGTCGCGCAGCCGGACGAGCGGCCGCCCGGCCTCGGCGAGCCGGTCCAGCTCGGCCCGCGTCAGCTCCTGGTCGCCCACGGAGAAACGCCAGTTGAAGGCGAGCAGCGCGTCGGCGGACAGGAACGACGGCAGCCCGCTCCCGGACCCCCCGGCATCACCGGAGCCGCCGGTGCCCTCGAAGCCGCCGGAAGCCGTCGCCCGGGCGAGGTCCGCCCCGGCCGGCTCCGCCGGGCCGATCACCGCGCGGGCGGTCAGCCGGTCCGTCAGCTCGCGCGGCCAGTGCACCCGTACGCCCGTCGCGGCGAGCGCCCGCGACGCCGGGCCCAGCAGCTCGACGACCTCCTCGTCGGCCAGCTCCATCCGGTCCGGCACGGCCGCCGTCAGCAGAGGGGCGAGCGGCGGCCAGGCGCGCGCGGCCCGGCGCAGCGCGAGCAGGGCGTCCATCCGGGCGCGCGGCCCGAGGGAAGCCGCCGCCGGCCCGGCGCCCGACCAGGCGTCCGCCGCGTCCACGACCACCGCCGGGTCGGCCGCGGAGTGCAGCTGGAGCACCGCGCGGAAGGCCGGCGCCTCGGTGGCGCCGGAGACGAATCCGGGCAGCTCCAGACGGAGCGAGAGCCGTACGCCGGCGTCGTGACCGGCCGCCAGATCGGCGGCCCACGGCCGCTGTTCGGGGACGGCCTGCGGCTCCCCGGCGGCGAAGGCGGGCCCGCCGGCGGCGAACGCGGCGGCCGGGGTGCGGGGGAGGGCGTCGGCGACGGCGTCCAGGAAGGCCCGCAGCAGCGCCTCGGGCTCCGGCAGCAGCCAGTCCCCGTCCCCGGCCGGGCCCAGCGGGACGGCGTGCGCGGTGGGCGGCATCGACGCGGCGAGGGTCCGCAGCCGGTCCAGCTCCTCGGCCCCCAACGGCCCCGCCCGCCAGGCGTCGTGACCCTCCGCCGTCACCCCGGGCAGCAGCAGGCCGCGGGCCGCGAAGTCCAGGGCGAGGAGCGCCGCGCCGCCCCAGAACGCCGCCGCGGGGTCGCCGCCGCCGGAGAGCCGGCACCGGGCGAGGAACGGCAGGGCGTCCGGTACCGGCAGCAGGAGCGCGGGCACGGGGACGGCCCGGAGCTCCGCGCCGTCCACCACCGTGATCTCGCCCTCCGCCGCCCCCGGCGGGGCGACGAGCGGCTCCCCGGCGGGCGACCAGAACGCGATCCGGCCGGCCCGGGGCGGGTCGGCGGGGAGGAAGACGGCGGCCGGGACGGCGGCGCCGGAGGACGGAGCGGTCGGGACGGAGGGTTCGGGGTCGGGACCGGAGGATCGGAACGACGACGTCAACACATTCCCCACATATGACTGCCTGCGAGACGGAGCGGCCGACCCTACCCCACACGGGCCCCCGGCCGCGCACATCCGTGCGTGACGCCCGACACATGTGCACCGTGCTTCCGGCGGCGGAGGCCCCCGCCGGCTCCGGGGGGTGGGGAACGCCCCACCCCCCGGCCCCGGCCCGCCCCCGCTCCCGGCCGGGTGGTGACGCCATGGTTCCGGACCGTCACGCGTCCGTACGGTGAGGACCGCCCCCGCCGCTCGGCGCGGACGGCAGCCCCCTCGCCTCACAGAAGCCGGAGCACTCCCATGTCCCAGGCCACCGCCCTCGCCCCCGCCCCGGCGCCCGCCGCCAGGACGCGGGGCGGCGGCAGCGAGTTCGCCCCGCTCCTGCGCACGGTGAAGGGGCAGGGACTCCTCGACCACCGTCCCGGCTGGTACGCCCGGGACATCGCCCTCACCCTCCTCGGCTTCGCCGCCGTCGCCGCCGGTCTCCTCCTCGCCGGCCCGTCCTGGTGGGCGGTCCTCCTCGCCGTCCCGCTCGCCGTCCTCTCCGCCCGCGCCGCCTTCATCGGCCACGACGCCGGCCACGCCCAGATCACCGCGGACCGCCGGGCCGGCCGCGTGATCCAGCTCGTCCACGCCAACCTCCTCCTCGGCATGAGCCGCGAGTGGTGGAACGACAAGCACAACCGCCACCACGCCCACCCCAACCACCTCGACAAGGACCCGGACGTCGCCGCGGACGTCCTCGTCTTCGCCGAGCACCAGACCGCTGGCCGCACCGGCCCGCGCGGCTTCCTCACCCGCCACCAGGCCCTGCTGTTCTTCCCGCTGACCACCCTGGAGGGCCTCGCGCTCAAGCTGTACGGCGTCCGGGCCCTGCTCGCGAAGGACGGCCCGTACCGGACCCGGCGCGAGCGCCTCACCGAAGGCGCCCTGCTCCTCCTCCACTTCGCCGGGTACGCGGCGCTGCTCCTCACCGCCCTCGGCCCCGCCCGGGCCCTGGTCTTCGCGCTCGTCCACCAGATGCTGTTCGGCGTCCACCTCGGCATGGCCTTCGCCCCCAACCACAAGGGCATGGAACGGCCCGACCAGCACGAGGACGGCGACAGCTGGGGCCATCTGCGCCGCCAGGTGCTGACCTCCCGCAACATCCGGGGCGGCGCCCTCACCGACTGGTTCCTCGGCGGCCTCAACTACCAGGTCGAGCACCACCTCTTCCCGTCGATGCCCCGCCCCCACCTGCGGCTCGCCCAGTCCGCCGTCCGCGCCCACTGCCGGGCCCTGGGCGTCCCGTACACCGAGACCGGCTTCGTCGACTCCTACCGGCAGGCCCTCGGCCACCTCCACGAGGTGGGCGCCCCCCTTCGCGAGGCGCGCGCGGGACGCGCGGAGTAGGGTCGAACGCGCATCCCTCACCGGAGAGAACCAGGGGGGTCGCATGAGCGACGGCACCGTCACCGCGGTCAGCAGCAACGGCACCTACTCCTTCAGCAAGCCCAACCGCGCGTCCATCACGCTCCTCGCCGGACTCGGCGTGGAGGGCGACGTCCACGCGGGCGTCACGGTCAAGCACCGCTCCCGCGTCGCCCGGGACCCGAGCCGGCCGAACCTCCGGCAGGTCCACCTCATCCAGGCCGAGCTCTTCGACGAGGTGGCCGAGGCCGGTTTCGAGGTGGCCCCCGGCGACCTCGGCGAGAACGTCACCACCCGCGGCGTCGACCTGCTCGTGCTGCCCACCGGCACCCTCCTCCGCCTCGGTGCCGAGGCCGTCGTCGAGGTCACCGGACTGCGCAACCCCTGCTCCCAGATCGACAACTTCAGCCACGGCCTGCTCAAGCAGGTCGTGGGCCGCGACGAGAACGGCGGACCCGTCCACAAGGCCGGGATCATGGGCATCGTGCTGACCGGCGGCGAGGTGCGCCCCGGCGACCCGATCGCCGTCGAGCCGCCCGCCGGACCGCACCGCCCGCTGGAACGCGTCTGAGCCGTGCCGGCCCCGGCTCAGGAGGGGCGTACGGCCAGCGCCTCCAGCCTTTCGAGGAGAGCGGGGAGCCGGGGGCCCCGGGCCACCGGCAGCACCTCGCGCGGGTGGTCGTCGAGGAGGACGAAGGCCATGTCGTCGGTGCGGGCCACGAGCGACCAGCCGGGGCCGTCGGCGCGGAGCATCCGCGCGCCCTCCCCGGCGAAACCGGACCGCACCCGGCCGATCGGCGGCGGCTCCTCCAGGTAGCCGCGCAGCTCGTCCAGGGCGCGGCGCACCTGGACGTACGGGTCGGGCGCGTCGTCCGGGGCGGGCTCGGCCGGCCCTTCGGGGGCGGCCCCCGGCTCGATCCGGCCGCGCCATTCGTCCCACTGCCGGGCCACCTCGTCGGCGCCGAGCCGGCGCTGCGCGGGGCCCCACGCGTCCTCGGCGGGCGGGGTCAGCGGGGCGGGGTCGTCCTCCTCCGGCTCGGGGTCGTGCGGGTCGGGGAGGCCGGGGGCCCGGGTGGCGACGGCGAGCGGCCAGCCGGGAAGCCCGGTGACGACGGACTCCTCGGCGGGCGAGAGGTCGTAGGCCATGCCGCAGTCCCAGGAGGCGATGGCCACCGCGACCAGCGACACGTCGTCGATGACGACCGTCCAGCGGGCGCCGAGCCCGTCCTGGCCGAGGACGAGCCCGTACCCCGCCCCGTGCGGTTCGAGGCCGAGGGCGGCGCAGGCCGCCGGGTAGTCGTCGCCGAGCACGCTCGGGAACCGCGCGGGCGTCAGCAGGCACGCGGTCAGCACGTACAGCGAGTCCTCGCCCGCCGCCGGTTCCGTCGCCGCCACGGCACCCTCCCCATCTCGCCGCCCATCGGATCGTCGGCGCACCTTAACCAGCGAGTAACCCGCGCGTCGAGGGTCCTCGGGGTGTGAGACTCAGCGCCCCCTGATCCCGAGCAGCGAGCGGGCGACGGTCTCGGGGGTCTGGTCGCGCTCCCGGGCGAGCGCGAGCAGGGCGCGGGAAGCCAGCTCGTCGACGCCGAAGGAGAGCTGTCCGGGGGAGACCCAGGTGGCGGCCTCGTCCATCCGGTCCTGGTCGTCCTCGGCACGGGCGGCCACGTAGACCGCCGCGGCCTCGAAGAGGTTGCGGCCCTGGCGCCCGGAACGGGCCGGGGGAGGGGCGGCCCCGCTCCCGGAGGCGCGTCGGGCGGAGGGGAGGAGCTTGCGCATGCGTTCCGCTATCCGTGCCACGGCCGGCCGCCTTTCCCCGGGCACGACTGCCCGGCACTTCCACGGTAGACAGTGAAGTGCCGGGACAGAAGGGGGCGTTGGGGGCCGGACGGGCGGGCGGAGGGCGGTGGGGTCGGTGCCGTGGCCGTGCTCCGCGTCCGGGCGGCCGGAGGCGCGGGTGAAGACGGCGGTCAGGGTGCGACCGCCTCGAAGGTGACGGCGGTCCGGGCGGCCTCCACGGCCTGGACGACCACGTCTCCGAAGAGCGGGAAGGTCGCCTCGCGGCCGTGGCCGGTGCCGCGGACGGGTGCGAGCGCGGCGGGGAATCACCCGGCCCGGTGGTGCGTCGGGAACGGGGTGCTCCGCATGGCCCTGAGGGGCGGGCGGCCCGCTCATGCCTCCCGTACGGCCAGGGCCAGATAGCGGGCGTCCTCGTCCG
Organism: Streptomyces sp. NPDC035033; assembly: GCF_040636735.1. Taxonomy (NCBI): domain Bacteria; kingdom Bacillati; phylum Actinomycetota; class Actinomycetes; order Kitasatosporales; family Streptomycetaceae; genus Streptomyces; species Streptomyces sp. NPDC035033. The sequence goes on from NZ_JBEZUZ010000121.1 coordinate 7,234, forward strand.
CGTACGAGACGAGCCGCCAGCCGGCCTCGGCGAGCACGGGACGCAGCCGGGGCTCGGCCCGCAGGTCGTCCGGGGTGAGCTGCCGGCCGTGCCGGGCCGCGAGGGCGGCGCGCCCGATCGGGTGGAAGAGCGCGAGGCGGCCGCCCGGCCGCACCACCCGGGCGAGTTCGCGCAGGCCGGCCACCGGATCGGCCAGGTGGGAGACGAGGCCCGCGCCGAAGACCGCGTCGAGTCCGCCGTCCCGGAGCGGCAGCCGGCCGACGTCGGCGAGGAGCAGGGCCCCGGCGCCCCCGGGGCCGCGCCGCCCGGCCCGTACCGCCTCGGCCAGCATCTCCGGGGTGAGGTCGGCGCCGATGACCGTGCCCGACGGGCCGACGGCGGTGCGCAGCGGGGGCAGCGCCCGGCCGGTGCCGCAGCCCGCGTCGAGCACGGCGTCGCCGGGACGCAGCCCGAGTTCGGCGACGGCGGCGGCGTAGGCGGGGCCGTCGTCGGGGAACCGGCTGTCCCAGCCGGCCGCGCGGGTGGCGAAGAACGCTCGGACATCTGTGGGGTCATCGCTCATGTGCCCATGATCGCCCACCCCTGGGTGTGAACGTTCTGTGTGCACGTTCGAACGTCGTCCGATCGATCCGGTACTTCTCTCCGTCATATTCCACCAGCTTTCGAAACGCGCCCCCGATGCGCCCCCACATGCGCACTAGCGTCCCCGAGTCATGGGACACCTGGACCACGCCACCTTCGGCTGGCTGACACCTGTGCTGTCGTACGCGATGGCCTGCATCGGCGCCGCCCTCGGACTGCGCTGCACCGTGCGCGCGCTCGACGCGACCGGCCGCTCGCGGCGGAACTGGCTGCTCACCGCCGCCTCCGCGATCGGCACCGGCATCTGGACGATGCACTTCGTGGCGATGCTCGGCTTCGGCGTCACCGGCACCGACATCCGCTACGACGTACCGCTCACCCTCCTCAGCCTCGTCATCGCCATGGGCGTCGTGGGCGTCGGCGTGTTCGCCGTCGGCTACGGACACGACCGCGTGCGATCGCTCCTGATCGGCGGACTGACCACGGGGATCGGCGTCGCGAGCATGCACTACATGGGCATGGCCGCCCTCCGCCTCCACGGCACCGTCCACTACGACCCGCTGCTCGTCGCCCTCTCGGTGGTCATCGCGGTCGTCGCCGCCACCGCGGCCCTGTGGGCGGCCCTCCACATCCACGCGCCGGTCGCGGTCGCGCTCGCCTCGCTCGTCATGGGAGCGGCCGTCAGCAGCATGCACTACACGGGCATGCTCGCGGTGGGCGTCGAGGTCACCCCCTCCGCGGGGGACCTCCCCGGGGCCACGGTCATGCAGTTCATCTTCCCGCTCGCGGTCGGCCTCGGCTCGTACCTCTTCATCACCTCCGCCTTCGTGGCCCTCTCCCCGACGGCCGGGGAACGGGCCGCGTACGCCTCCGCCGAACGCCTCACCGAACCGGACGAGCGCGCCGTCGACGTGGCCCCGCCCGGCTTCCGGGCCGGCCGCGACCCGCTCCGCGCGCCGGCGCCCTGACCCGCCGCCGGATCCGGACCCCCTGCCCTCCCTCCCAGCCGGAACGAGGAGCCCATGCGAACTCCCCGCAAGAACCAGGACGCCACGGCGCCCGCGCCGCCGGCGACCGCACGCGGGCGGCGCGCACACGCCGGGCCTCCCGCCGACGAACCGGAACCGCGCGCCGCCGCCCCGGACCGGGCGGCCCGGCCCCTCCCCGCCGCCCCGGACACCGGTGCCGGGGCCTCGGCGACGGGTGCCTCCGCGGCCGGTGCCCCTTCGGCCGGTGCCCCTTCAGCCGGTGTCCCCTCGGTCGGCGCTCCTTCGGCCGGTGCTCCGGAGGGCGGCGGCGGGGCGAACGGCGGCGCGTCCGGCGCGGGCCGCGCCGAGGGGGACCGGCGGCGCGGACTCCGGCCCCGTACCGTGCGCGCCAAGATCGTCTCGCTGCTCATGGTCCCGGTCGTCTCGCTCCTCGCCCTCTGGGGCTTCGCCACCGTCACCACCGCCCAGGACATGGCCGGGCTCCGCCGGCTCCAGCGCGTCGACGCCGACATCCGGCAGCCGGTCTCCGCCGTTCTCGCCGCCCTCCAGGACGAACGCCGGGCCGCGGCACGGCAGATCGCCGCCCCCGGCGCGGCCCGGGCCGCCGAGCTCAAGGACCGGATCCGCCGCACCGACGAGGCCGTCGCCCGGCTCCGCCTCGGCGAGGGGCACACCGTCGGCGACGCCGGCGACCTGCCCGCCGACGTCGCCGAGCGCGTAGGCGCCTTCGTCGACGAGGTCCAGGGCCTCGCCCGCCTCCGCGCCGCCGCCGCCGACGGCCGCGCCGACTGGGACCAGACGTACGAGGCGTACACGACCGCCGTCTCGGCGGGCTTCGCCGTCGGCGGAGCCCTCAGCGGCCTCCAGGACACCGGACAGGGGGCCCACGCGCGCGTGCTCCTCGAACTCGCCCGCGCCGGCGAGATGCTCTCCCGCGAGGACGCCCTCCTCGGCTCCGCCCACCTCACCGGCCGGCTGACCGCCGCCCACCAGCGCGCCTTCACCGGCGCGGCCGAGACCCGGCGGACCCTCCTCGCCTCCGCCGGCGCCGACCTCCCCCCGGCCGGCCGGGCCGCCTGGTCCCGGCTCGCCGCCGGCGCCGACCACACCCGGCTCACCGCCGCCGAGGACCGCGTCTCCCGTGCCGCCGACGGCCGCCCCGCCGCCCAGGCCGCGCCCTCCGCCGACTGGGACGCCGCCCTCGCCGCCGTACGCACCGGGCTGACCGCCGTCGAGGACGACGCGCGCGCCGCCGCGGCCGACGGCACCGACCCCTTCGCGGGCGGCATCCTCAGCCCCGCGGGCGCCGCCGTCGTCCTCGGCCTCGTCGCCGTCGCCGTCGCCGCCTCCCTCGTCATCTCCGTCCGCATCGGCCGCGGCCTCGTCGTCGAACTCGTCAGCCTCCGCAACACCGCCCTCGGCATCGCCCGCCGCAAACTCCCCGCCGCCATGGGCCGGCTGCGCGCCGGAGAGGAGATCGACGTCCACGCCGAAGCCCCGTCCGGCCCCGCGCCCCAGGACGAGATCGGCCAGGTCGGCGAAGCCCTCACCACCGTCCACCGGGCCGCCCTCTCCGCCGCCGTCGAACGGGCCGAACTGGCCAGCGGCATCTCCGGAGTCTTCGTCAACCTCGCCCGCCGCAGCCAGGTCCTCGTCCACCGCCAGCTCAACCTCCTGGACAACATGGAGCGGCGCGCCGACGACCCCGGCGAACTCGGCGACCTCTTCCGCCTCGACCACCTCACCACCCGCATGCGGCGGCACGCGGAGAGCCTGATCATCCTCTCCGGCGCCGCCCCCGGCCGGGCCTGGCGGATGCCGGTGCCGCTCACCGACGTCGTCCGCGCCGCCGTCTCCGAGATCGAGGACTACGCGCGCGTGGAGGTGCGCCGGCTCCCCGAGACCGCCGTCGCGGGCGGCGCCGTCGCCGACCTCACCCACCTCCTCGCCGAACTCATCGAGAACGCCGCCCAGTTCTCCCCGCCCCACACCAAGGTCCGGGTCAGCGGCGAACCCGTCGGCAACGGCTACGCCCTGGAGATCGAGGACCGGGGACTCGGCATGGGCAAGGAGACCCTCGCCGAGGCCAACGCCCGGATCGCCCGGTCCGAGGCCCTCGACCTCTTCGACAGCGACCGCCTCGGCCTCTTCGTCGTCAGCCGCCTCTCCTCCCGGCACGCCATCCAGGTCCACCTGCGGCCGTCCCCCTACGGCGGCACCACCGCCGTCGCCCTGCTCCCCACCGGCCTCCTCCAGGACGCCCCGCCCTCCGGCCGCGCCGACGGGGCCGACCCCGCCGACCCCGCCGGCACCGGGACGGCCGCAACCGCCGACGCCGCCCTCCCCGGCCGGGGGTGGCCCGCCGACGAGCGGGCCGCCCGCGAGCGCGAGGAGGCCCACCGCGCGGAAGCCCGCCGCTTCGCCCGGCCCCAGGCCGCCCCCCGTACCCCCGCGACCGCCGCCGGCGCCCCCGAGGTTTCCGCGGGAGCCCCCACGGCCGTGCCCGGAGCCCCGCACCACCCCCTCGCACCCCCGCGGCAGAGCCCCGAACGGGCACCGGCCCGGCCCCGGCCGCCCCGCCCCGCCTCCGTCCCCGCCCTCGCCCCCGGGCCCGCCCCGGCCGGAGTCACCGCCCTGCGCCCGCGCGGCGACGCCGTACCCCCCGAGCCGCCGTCGCCGTCGACGGCCGGCACGGGCCCCGGTCCCGGGGACGCGGACGGCGACGCCGGGCTGCCGCGCCGCGTCCGGCAGGCGAGCCTCGTCCCGCAGCTGCGCGTGGCCCCCGCCCCCGAACCGGCGCCCGCCCCCGCGGCCCCCGGCACCCCGGAGCGGACGCCCGAGCAGGCCCGCGACCGGATGGCCGCCTACCGCGACGGCTGGCAGCGCGGCGGCGGCCCCGCCCCCGGAGTACGGCGCCCGCTCGGCGACGGCGCTCCGCGCGAGCCCCGGGTCCCGCACGAGCCGCGCGTCCCGGGCGACCCGCGCGGCGACGCACGCGCGCGTACCGACCTCGGCCCCTACTTCGGCGCCCGCCCCACCCCGCCCCAGGCCCCCCGATCCGAAGGAGACGACGCATGATCGACCACGAGAGGACCTTCCACCACCGCTCCGGCGAACTCGACTGGCTCCTCGACGATCTGGTCACCCGGGTCCGCGAGGTGCGGCACACGGTGGTGCTCTCCAGCGACGGCCTCGCGGTCGGCGCCTCCAGCGGACTGAGCCGCGAGGACGCCGAGCACCTCGCCGCCATCGCCTCCGGCTTCCACAGCCTCGCCAAGGGCGCCGGACGCCAGTTCCGCACCGGCGGGGTCCGCCAGACCATGGTCGAGATGGACGACGGCTTCCTCTTCGTCGCCGCCGCCGGAGACGGCTCCTGCCTGGCCGTCCTCAGCTCCGTCAGCGCCGACATCGGCCTGATCGCCTACGAGATGGCCCGCCTCGTCAAACGCGTCGGCGAGCACCTGTACACCCCGCCCCGGCTCGCGGTGACCCCACCGGCCGCCGGCTGACCGGAGACCCCCATGACCATGGACAGCACCGGCGGGGCCACCACCGGGGACGGCGGCCCGCCCGCGCCGGGCAGCCAGTGGTACGACGCCGACGCCGGGCCGCTCGTCCGGCCGTACGCGATGACCGGCGGCCGCACCAGGCCCGGCCCCAGCAACGTACGGTTCGACCTCATCGCCCTCGTCGTCGTCGACGACGACCCGCCGGGCCCGGCCGAGGAGGCCGTCCTCGGCCCCGAACACCGCGCCCTGCTCTCCCTCTGCCGGTCCGAGACCCAGTCGGTGGCCGAACTCGCCGCCGACGCCGACCTCCCCGTGGGCGTCGTCCGGGTCCTCCTCGGCGACCTCCTCGAATCGGGCTTCGTCCGCGTCAGCAGACCCGTACCGCCCGCGCAGCTTCCCGACGAACGCATCCTGAGAGAAGTGATCGATGGCCTACGAGCGCTCTGACAGCACCGGCCGCCCTGACAGCACCGGCGCGGACGGCGACACCGCTCTCGCCCTGAAGATCCTCGTCGCGGGGGGCTTCGGCGTCGGCAAGACCACCCTGGTCGGCGCGGTCAGCGAGATCCGCCCGCTGCGCACCGAGGAACGGCTCAGCCGGGCCGGCGAGCTCGTCGACGACACCGGGGGAGTGGACCGGAAGACCACCACCACCGTGGCCATGGACTTCGGCCGGATCACCATCCGCGCGGGTCTGTCGCTGTACCTCTTCGGCACCCCGGGGCAGGACCGCTTCTGGTTCCTGTGGGACGAGCTCTCCCAGGGAGCCCTGGGCGCGGTCGTCCTCGCCGACACCCGCCGCCTGGAGGACTGCTTCCCGGCGGTCGACTACTTCGAGCACCGGAAGATCCCGTTCGTGGTGGCCGTCAACTGCTTCGAGGGCGCCCGCTCCTACGGGGCGCAGGACGTCTCCCGCGCCCTCGACCTGGACCTGGGAACACCCGTGGTGCTCTGCGACGCGCGGGACCGGGACTCGGGCAAGGAGGTCCTCATCAGGGTCGTCGAGTACGCCGGGCGGATGCACACCGCGCGGCTCCTCGACACCGTCGGCTGAACCCGGCCCCTCCGCCGGAACCGGCCGTCCCGGCGAGGACCCGCCGCGGCCCGGCGAGCGGCCTAGGCGGAGACGTGGCCCGCCGAGGTCACCTTCTCGATCCGCACCCGGACGACGAGTTCGCCCGGCACCCCGTTGCGGGCGCCGAACTCCCCGGCCCGGTCCTCGCCCATGTAGCGGCCGCCGATCCGGGTCGCCCACCGGACCAACTCCGCGGGATCCTCGCTCAGTTCGGCCCGGCCGGTCAGGGTGACGTACGAGAACGGCGGGGCGTCGTCGTCCACGCAGAGCGAGACCCGGCCGTCCCTGGCGAGGTTGCGGCCCTTCACCGTGTCCCTCCCCGTGTTGAACACGAAGGAGTCGCCGTCGAGCACGAACCACACCGGCACGACGTGCGGGCTGCCGTCCGCGCGGACGGTCGCGAGCTTGCCGGTACGGGTCCCCGCGGACACGAAGGCCCGCCACTGTCGCTCGGTCATTCTCGTCATGGCACCCATGGTGCGGCACCCGGCGGCCGTACGGCGGCACACCGGGTCCGATGGGGTGCTTGCCCTGTCCACGACAGTGCGTAAGGCTTGCGGCGACAAGCGGTCCGTACGGCGCACGCGGGCACGGGGCCCGGCCGGCGCGACCGCACCGACGAGGGGGAGGACCACCGCATGGCGCTGGACAAGGGGCTCGACTGGCTCCTGGACGATCTGACCCGGCGGGTCGGCCCGATACGGCACGCCCTGGTGCTGTCGAACGACGGGCTGGTGACCGGCGCGAGCAGCGAACTCGCGCGGGAGGACGCGGAGCACCTCGCCGCCGTCTCCTCCGGACTGCACAGCCTCGCGCGGGGCTCCGGCCGGCACTTCCGGGCCGGACGGGCCCGGCAGACGATGATCGAGTTCGACGAGGCCCTGCTGTTCGTGACGGCGGCCGGCGACGGCAGCTGCCTCTGTGTGCTCAGCGACGCCGAGGCCGACGTCGGCCAGGTCGCGTACGAGATGACCCTCCTGGTCAACCGGGTCGGCGAGCACCTCGGTGTCTCCGCGCGACAGCCGGGCGGATCCCCCTCCTGACGGTTGTCCACAGGCCGTTGTCCACAGGTCGTGCGGTCCTCGTCACTCTCCGTTACGTTGCTCGTGTCGGGTTCGCCGGGACCCGTACCGGCCGGGAGGCCGGGACCAGCGAGTGGGGAGGCGGCGGACGCCATGACGGTGGACGAGACGACACGGACGGTGGCCCCGGCGCGGGCCGCGGAGGAACTGGGACTGAAGCGCGAGGAGTTCCGGCTCGCGGTCCGGATGGGACTGATCAGGACGGCCCCGGCCCCGGACCCGGAGGGCGCCGCCCCGGACCCGGGCGGGGGCCGGGACGGAGGCCGGGGCCGGGCGCCCGAGCGGCGTCCGGTCGAGCGCGCCGAGCTCGACCGGCTCAGGGCGGCGCCGGACTTCCCCCGCGGACTCAGGGACCGGGTGCGGACCGTGGGCGCGGGGGAGGCCGCCGCGCTGCTCTCCGTCACCCACGACCGCTTCACCCGTTTGGCCCGCACGGGTCACCTGAGCCCGGTGCGCTTCTACCTCAACCGCTACCGCACGGTGATCTGGCTGTACGTGGCGGCCGAGGTCGCCGCGTTCGGCGAGGAGCGCCCCGAACTGCTCACCGGCCGGATGCCGGCCGGGCTGCGTCAGCGGATCGCCGCGGGGGAGGACCTGCGGGCCAGGAACTGGCGCTCCCGTCATCTGGGCCTGCTCCTGCGCGGCACCGACGACCCGTGGGCCCGCGCGGCGGCGATCGCCTCGCTCCTCGATCCGGACCGCCTCGCGGAGACCGTCGGCGACCCCCGCGAGCGCGCCCGTCTCGACCGGCTGTGGCCGCCCCCGCCCCCGGGCCTCCCGGTCGGCGGCGCGGCCCGCGAGGTCGCCGACCGCCTGGTCCACGCCGACGAGCCGGACGAGATCCAGTGGTACCGGGCGAGCCTCGCCCTCGCCCTGGACGAGGCCCGAGCCGCCCACCCGGTGGCGGAAGGGCTCCCGGCGACGGAAGCGGTCCCGACGCCACCACCGCTGTCGCCGCTGTCGGCGCCGGCGCGTCCGACGCGTCCGCGGTCCCGGCCGACACGTCCGCCGGGCCGGGCGGCGTCCCGCACCCGGGCCCCCGGGCTGCTCGCCCGGCTCCGGCGTTCCCTGCCGGGCCGGGCGGCCGCCGGGGGCTGGGGCGAGCGGCGCGACTGGGGCTGAGCGGGCCGGCGGCGGGAGCGGCTCTCGTCGGCGTTCCCGGGGCGGAGGGGAGATGCTGGAAGAAGGCACCGGGCCGCGAGGAGATGAGCGACGTGTACGACTTGCACATCGACACCGACGTCACCGTCCAGCTGAGCGACTGCCGCCGGGAGGACGCACGGGCCGTGTTCGAGGTCCTCGACCACTACTACCGGCTGGAGGACATCGAGCCCCCGGGCCCGGAGGGCGAGGGGCCGCTCGCCACCGTGTGGATGGCCACCTTCGACACCTCCGACGGGCAGCGCGAGGAGGTGGGCCCCCCGCGGCTCACCGGCAAGGTCGGCGCCCTGCTGACCGGCGGGTACCACGCCGTGGCCGAGGTCGAGAAGGTGCTCGCCACCGGCTTCGCCATCGAGTCCCTGCAGTCGGTCTCGGGAGACCAGGAGACGGAAGCGCGACTGCTCCTCGCCTCCCGCTGAGCCGGCCGCCACCGGACACCCCGGACGGAGCGGACGGGCTCCGCCCGGGGGTGACGCCCGCCAGGGGGTGACGCCCGCCCGCCGGTGAAGGAGTCCCGGAGGGAAGGGGAGAGGCGCTCCTGTCTCCCTGGTCGGGGGAGACGGGGGTGTGCCGGGTCGGTGAGCCGGGCTCGGGCGAGGTCGGCGCCCGGGTTCCTCGGCAGCGGTCCGCCGATGCCTCCGGACCCGGCGACGGCACCCCGGTTCACGGGCCGCACCACGGGGAGGCCGTGCCGGCCACGGAGGCCGGAGGTGCCGTTCCTGAGCCGCGGAAACGGCGACGGGGACCCCCTTCCGCTTCTCGGTATACACCGTGTGTAGAGTTCACGGCGGCCACCGAGTCCACGATCTTGACCAGTCGTGGACGTGGCCGCAGCACACACGAAACCGGGGAAAGCGGGTACCACCATGTTCCGATCCAGGCCGGGCCGTCGCGGCGGGAGGACCGCCGTTCTGCTCGCCGCCGCCACACTGATGCTCACCCTCGCGGGCTGCGGGACGGAGACCGTCACCCCGCAGGCCGCGCGGGCCGACGCGGGCGGTGACGACAAGCCCGGCGCGGCGTCCCGCCGGGTCGACTGCGCGCGGGTGAAGTGCATCGCGCTCACCTTCGACGCGGGACCGGGCAAGGACACCCCGCACCTCCTCGACGTCCTCAAGGAGAAGCGGGTCCCGGCCACCTTCTTCCTCCTCGGGCGCAAGCACGTCGACCGCTATCCGCAGGTCGTCCGGCGGATCGCGGACGAGGGGCACGAGGTCGCCAACCACACCTGGTCCCACCGCATCCTCACCGACCTCGACGAGGACGAGGTCCGCGAGGAGCTCTCCCGGACCCAGGACGCCGTCGAGAGGATCACCGGCCGCCGGCCCGTCCTCATGCGCCCGCCCCAGGGCCGCACCGACTCCACCGTCAGCGACGTCAGCCGGGAGCTCGGCCTCGCGCAGGTCCTGTGGAGCATCACGGCCAAGGACTACTCGACCACCGACTCCGCCCTCATACGGGAGCGCGTCCTCGACCAGGCCCACCGCGACGGCATCATCCTGCTCCACGACATATACGACGGCACCGTCCCCGCCGTCCCCGGGATCATCGACGAGCTCCACAGGCGCGGCTACACCTTCGTCACCGTCCCCGAACTCCTCGCTCCCGGCACCGCCCGCGCCGGAACCGTGTACCGGCCCGAGAAGGACTGATCCGCCCCGAGAGGCCCCGCGGGTGACGGGTGACCCGACTCACACCGTTCACCCCGGACCGTCCGGAACATTCGGAAAAGGTCCGCCGTTCTTCCTCATGTGACGGCGGAGGGGCCCGGTCCCCAGGTTCCCCCCCGAGAGGTGACCGCCCTTCGCCCGTCACGGTGAGCAGCCCCGGCTGGAATCCCCCGTCCAGCCGGGGCTCCGCCATGTCCGGGGCCGGTCACGCCCGGCGCGCGGCGCCCGAGGGGCGCGTACGACGGCGCGTTCGACCCGTTCGAGTGAGGCCCCGCATGGCCGGCTTCGTCACGGGCAGTGATCGGTCGGGCCGGTCGACGACCACCCTCCGGCCCGCCGACCAGACGTGCCGCGCCGCCGCGCGAAGCGCGCCGCGCCACCACGCGAAGGGGGATCCGTGCCGCTCGTCACCGCCTCGTTCACCCGCCGGGCCCTGCTGGCCGCCTCGCTGGCCCTGCTCACCGGCTGCGCCTCCGTCCGCCCCGACGTGCCGGGACCGCCCGCCGTCCCGACCGCGCGCACGGAGCAGGACGCGCTCCTCAGGGCGGCGGAGCGCCGGTTCGTCGACGACTGCCTCGCCGACCGCGGCGTCCGGGCCACGGCGGAGCCGCGCGCCCCCGCCGAGGACCGGGCCCTCCAGGCCGCCCTCTTCGGGACCGGACCGCGCGAACTCTCCGTGACGCTGGCCACCGGCGCCGTCGTCACCGCCCACAGCGACGGCTGTCTCGCCACCGCCCGCGACCGGCTCTACGGCGACCAGCACCGCTGGTTCCGGGTGCAGGTCGTCGTCGACAACCTCCGCGCGGAGGCCCAGGCCCGCTACCGGGACGACCCGGCCCACCGGGCGGCCCTCGCCCGCTGGACCGCCTGCGTCGCGCCGCCCGGTCGCCCCCGCCCCGAGCGCCCCGATCCCGGGGACGCCGCCCGCTGCTCCCGGGAGAGCGGTCTCGACGAGACCCGTACCCGACTGGAGCGCGCCGAGCTGGCCGAGGTGCGCGCCCTGCACCACGACGAGCTCATCACCTACCGGCAGTTGCGCGACCGCGCGCTGCTGCGGGCGGTCCAGCTGCCCGCGCCCACCCCACCAGAGAAAGGCAACGTCCCCTCGTGAAGCGATTCCTGGTCACCACGGCCGCCGTCGCGTCCGCCCTCACCGCCGTCCTCACCGTCGCCGGCTCCGCCACCGCGGCCGAATGCCCCTCCGGTCACTTCTGCGTCTGGCAGGACGCGAACTTCGGTGGCCAGCGGGCCAACTGGAGCGGGGACGACGGCTGGTGGGAGGGCTGGATCTCCGACACCGACTCCTCGTGGGCCAACCACGGCATCTCCGGGCCCGGCATCAAGGACCACGTGCGGGTCTACGAGAGCGCCTGGCAGGGCGGCAGCATGACGATCTGCCTCGCCCCCGGACAGGAGGTGGGGTACAACGGCGCGGCCAACGACCGCGGCGACTCCCACATCTGGGCCACCGGCTGCTGCGTGGTCCTGACTGCGCCCGTCCCTGACGGGGCGTGGGGCTGGCTGGAGGTCGGCGCCC